>DATAQF010000109.1:0-7390 GCA_036264795.1 Candidatus Limnocylindrales bacterium
CCCGCGCCGATGATCAGCTGCCAGAGGGCGAGCTGCCAGAACGGCGTGCCGACGTCGATCGTGATGAGCCCGGCCAGTCCCACCGCGGTGACGATCATGCCGACCGTCGCGAGGACCCGCGATCCGAAGCGGTCGGCGAGGGCCCCGCTGATCGGCGACAGGATGAGCAGGCCGAGGGCGAGCGGGCTGAGCATGAGACCCGCGGTCACCGGGTCGTAGCCGCGCGCGCCCTGGAGGTAGAACACGAGGAGGAACAGGACCCCGTTCCGGGCGATGCCGTTGAGAAGGCTCGTCAGGTTGCCCATCGCAAAGAGGCGGTCGCGGAACAGGCCGAGATCGAGCAGCGGATCGCGCCGCCGCATCTCGACGAACACGAACAGCGGCAGCGCGACGAGGAAGGTCACGAACCCACCGAGGACCCACGGCGTCGTCCAGCCGTAGATCCCACCGAATGCCAGACCGGCCATGAGGCCCGTCAGCCCGACGATGCATAGGATCGTGCCGGCGACGTCGAACCGCTGGCGCGTCGACGGCCGGACCTGCTCGACGAGCAAGGCCGCCGCGGCGATCGTGCCGACGATCCCGATCGGGACGTTGAACCAGAAGACGGTCCGCCAGCCGAAGCTCGTCAGGGCGCCGCCGAGGATCGGCCCGAGGACCTGGCCGGCGCCGACGACCATCGTGTTGATGCCGAGCGCGCGACCGAGCTCCCGGCGCGGGAATGCATCGGTGACGAGGGCGGTCGAGTTCGCCATGAGCAACGCGCCGCCGACGCCCTGGAGGACGCGGCCGCCGACCAGGAGGATGTCGGTCGGCGCGAGCGCGCAGGCGACCGATGCAAGGGTGAAGATCGCGAACCCGGCGGTGTACGAACGCGCCCGGCCCAGCTGATCGGCGATCCGGCCCGCGTTCAGGACGAGGACGGTCGCGACGAGCGTGTACCCGACGACGATCCAGAGGAGGGCGAACAGGTTCGTATGGAGATCGCGCAGGATGTCGGGCAGGGCGATGATCAAGGTCCCGGACGTGAGCGATGCAATCAGCAGCCCGACGCTCGTCACGGCGAGCACGACCCAGCGGTACCGGTCGCGGGTCTCGCCCGGAACGTGGCGCAGGTCGCGGCCGCGCTCGATCGAGGTCAGGGGCGGCGGCGGGGAATTGTCAACCTTCACGTTGACGTGAAGGATAGCCGGGCGGCGCGAGATACGCCCGGGGCGCGCGATCGAGCGCTGCCTGGGAAGGCCCGTGAGCTCAGCCGAGCGGCTTGCGATACACCGTGTTTCGGCTGATCGGACGGAAGCCGCAGCCCTCGTAGACTCGGAGCGCTCCCGACACGTTCTCGGTGTCGACCCCGAGGCCTGCCTCCGTCATGCCGCGGGCACGGAGGAGTGGAAAGCTCGCGGCGATCAGCGCGCGAGCAAGACCGCGCCGCCGCCACGGCCGCCGGACGCTGATGTTCTCGGTGTACCCGCGCTTCCGCCCGAACCGCTCGTTCTCCTCCGTGTTGATGAAGCTCCGGACCTGGCCGGCGACTTCAGCGCCGTCCCATGCCACGCGCCACAGCGACGTGTCCGACATCACGGGGTCGGTCAGGAACCGCTGGTAGTCGCCTTCGGTCGCCGGTCGGAAGCCCCACGCGTCGCGGAACGCCTCCTGATCGGCTGCCCAGATCGCCGGCAGATGCTCCGGCAGGACCTCCCGGATCTCGAGGCCGGCCGGCAGCGGCGCGTCGGGCAGGTCGTCGACGCTCGGTCGGACCATGGAATACCCGTGGCGAACGGGCTCGTAGCCGTTCGCCCGGAGCAGCGCCTCGCGCTCCGGGGCGCGGTCCGCACCGAACGTCTCGAACAGCTTCTCGCCGTCGGGGTGTTCCGAGGCGATCGTCCGCAGACGGAGCTCGAGGGCGTCGACCATTGCCGTGAACACCTCCTCGCCGGCGACGGTCGGGTCGACGAACGGCAACAGCTCGTAGATGCGGCGGCCGTCCGGCTCCTGGTTCGACGCGGCGCGCCCGTAGCCAACGATCCGGCCGTCGATCTCGGCGACCGCGACATCGCGCGCCGGATCGGAGCCGGGCGGATCCTCGTAGAACCGCTGCATCTGCTCGTCGGTCGTGTAGAAGTTGTCGCCCTGTGCCAGCCGGACGGCGTTGGCGATCCCGTTCATCTGCGCGATGTCGTCCGGGATTCGGAGATGTCGGAGCCGGAAGCCAGGGATCGGCGGCAGTGGCTTCGTCGTCGGGAAGCTGTCCGTTGCAGCCGCGCGCGCCGGGTCGCGATCGGTCATCGGTCAGTCGAGCGTGAAGTGATCCGGTCCCTGGTAGCGGCCGGTCCGTTCCTTCTCGATCTGCATCAGGACGTCATTGAGCAGCGACGACGCGCCGAAGCGGAACCAGTCCGGGCTCATCCAGCGCGGCCCGAGAGTCTCGTACAGAACGACGAGGTACTGGATCGCCTGCTTCGCGTCGCGGATGCCGCCGGCCGGTTTCATCCCGACCTGGCGACCCGTCTGTCGCTCGAAGTCGCGGATCGCCTCGAGCATCACCAGGGTCACCGGCAACGTCGCCGCCGGCTGGACCTTGCCCGTCGACGTCTTGATGAAGTCGGCGCCGGCCGCCATCGCGAGCACCGACGCGCGTCGGACGTTGTCGTAGGTCTCGAGCTCGCCGGTCTCGAGAATCACCTTGAGGTGTGCGTCGCCGCAGGCGTCCTTGACGTCGACGATCTCCTCGAACACCGTCAGGTAGTCGCCGCTGAGGAAGGCGCCGCGGTCGATGACCATGTCGATCTCGTCGGCGCCGGCCTCCTGCGCGGCACGCGTCTCCGCGAGCTTGATGTCGCGGAACGTCTGACCGGAGGGGAAGCCGGTCGCGACCGAGGCGACCTTGACGGTCGAGCCCTTGAGAGCCTCCTTCGCCTCGGCGACGAGGGCGGGATAGACGCACAGCGCCGCGACGGACGGGATCGTCGGGTCACCCGGCTGCGGGTGCATCCCCTTCGCTGCGAGCGCCCGGACCTTGCCCGGCGTGTCCTTTCCCTCGAGGGTCGTCAGGTCCATCATCCGGATCGCCAGGTCGAGCGCCCAGAGCTTCGACTGCTTCTTGATCGAGCGCTTCTTGAGAGCATCGACCCGCTCCTCGACGCCGACCTGGTCGACGCTGCTCACCCGCCCAAGGAGGCTGCCGAGCGCGCCTGGCCGGCCATCCCAGCTCCGTACGAGCTCGTGGGCTCGCTCGCGGGCGAGCGTGTCGGGATGTCGGGCGGTCGCCATGGGATCGAGAGGATACACCGGGTCCGCGGCTGCGCCGCCGCTTCAATTGCCAAGTCCGGCTCGCTCGGCCGAGCTTCGGAAGCGTTCGCTACTTACCCGCGCGAGCCTTCGGCAGGGGCGGCAATCCGCGCTTGCCGTCCACGAGGAAATGCCGGAACCAGTCACGGACGATCGCGAGATTCTCGGCCCGTCGGAAGGGCGTGCCCGACCGCGTCAGCTCGTGGGTCTCCTCGGCAACCCGCAGCAGGCGGACGGGCCGCTGCTTCGAGCGGAGAACCGTGAAGAGCGCCTCCGCCTGGCCGATCGTCGTCCGGATGTCCTTCTCACTGTGCTGGATCAGGAGCGGCGTCCGGATCCGCTCGGCGTAGGTGATCGGCGAGATCTCCCGGAAGTACGCCGGGTCTTCCCACGGCGTCACGCCGAACTCGTACGACGGCCAGAAGCCGCTGCTGATGTCGCCGGTGAGCATGAGCATCCCCACGTCGCTGACCGAGCGGCAGGTCATCGCCGCGGCAAAGCGATCGTCGTGGGCGATGATCCAGTTCGTCAGGTAGCCGCCGTACGAGCCGCCGGTCAGCCCGAGCCGGGCCGGATCCGCGAGTCCATCGTCGACGAGCGACTCGATGCCGGCGATCACGTCGCGCATCGGGCCTGGGCCCCAGTCGCGGAGGTTGCCCTCGTTGAAGGCGCGACCGTAGCCCTCCGATCCGCGCGGATTGCAGAAATAGACGCTCATTCCGGACGCGGCGAGCAGCTGGAACTCGAGGACCGGCGCCCAGCCGTAGAGGGAATGCGGGCCGCCGTGGATCTCGGTGACGAGCGGCTCGGGGGCCGCCTTGTGAGCGGTGCGCCGCGATCCTGAGGCCGCCTCGTCGGCCGCGAGGAACCAGCCCTGGACGACGTGGCCGTCCACCGTCACGCACCGCTCGACCGGTTCGCGAAGCTCGACCTCGTCGAAGACCTCGCGGTTCAAGTCGGTGAGCCGGCGCGGGGCACCGGAGGTCCCATCCCGAACCCAGACGTCGCTGAGCTCGGTTGGCGAGGCGCGGAGCCACGCCGTGCGGGTCGCCGAGGCCGCAGTCCCGGCACAGACCTGGTCGAAGGCCGCGACGAACTGGTGCCCGGTGGTCAATGGCTCGAGCGCCCCGTCCGCGACGGCGATCCGGAAGAGCTCGATCGAGCCATCCCGGGGAGCCTGGAACGTGATCCAGTCGCCGTCGCTCGAAATCGCGAGCCGGGCGTCCTCGCCCGGCACCACGTCGCTGGCCATTGACGCGGCCAGCATCAGGTCGTAGCACTCGCTCAAGTTCCGGCCGGCGCCGTTCTTCGCCTCGGAACCGTCGGCGGGGAGAAGCCAGAGATCGTTGCGATAGAAGTTGCCGGGCAGGTATCCGCCGATCGCTGCGACCGTCCGACCGTCCGGCAACCAGGCGGGGCTGAACAGGATGGCCGCGTCGCCCGTCAGGCGCGTTCGTGCGCCGGTCGCGACGTCGATCGCGACGAGATGCGAGCGGTACTCGAGGTCGTGATCGCGCCGCAGGTTGGTCGTGTAGACGATTCGATCGCCATCCGGGGACCACGCCGCGTCGCCGACGCCCGCCGGCTCATCGGTCAGCCGCCGCGCCTCGCCCGTCTGGGCGTCCACGACCCAGAGCTGAGCGGTCTGGTGGTAGATGAAGCCCGCCCCGTTGAACATGTAGCCGAGCCGGTCGACGAAGTGCGAATCGGACGTCGGCGCCTCGCCGGGCTTCGGCTTCGGGCTCTTGCCGCGACGCTTGGCGTCTTCCTCGCGCGTGGCGCCGTGCGACGCGGACAACGCGAGAAGGCGACGGCCGTCGGGCGCCCATTCGTAGGCCCGGACGCCACGTGGCAGGTCCGTGAGGCGGCGCGCCTCGCCTCCATCGAGCGGCAGCACATGGATCTGCTGGGCATCCTCCCGCTCCTTCGCGTCCCCTGCCGTCGGCTCCTCCTCGACCTGGAGCCGCCGATCCGAGAGGAAGGCCATCGTCCGGCCGTCGGGCGCGAAACGGGGACGGGTGTCATGCCGGGCGCCGATCGTCAGCCGTCGGGCATCGCCACCGTCGGTGCCGACCGACCAGATCGCGTGGCGGTAGCCGTCCTTGCCGGGCGCGACGGTCTGCAGCGTGAACGCGACCCGCGATCCGTCGGGCGACAGCCGGGGATCCGTCGCGACGCTGAGCCGATAGAGATCCTCGGGCCGGAAGGGCCGGGTCGGGGAGCGGGTCGCGGATCGGGTCAAGGGCGGACGGTCTCCGAACGTTCCGGTGAGGTGGGCAACGCGGCTGGTGTTGGGCACGCGCGGGCATCGGCGTGGGTCGAGGACCGCGACGGCGAGCAGTCTAGCGCTACCATCGGCCGACGATGCGCGACCAGCTGTCGCTGCGGCTCGAACCCGAGATCGCGCCGCTGCCGAACCTTCCCGACGGTTTGCGACCGATGCTCGCTCGACCGATCCCGGAGCCGTTCGACTCCCCGGATCACCTGTTCGAGCCGTCCTGGGGCGGGCTTCGGGCGCTCGCGTTCGTCGGCCCGGCGGAGATGACCGGCGGTGGTGAGGTCCGGATCGCCGACGGCGAGGGGCGGGACGTCGGATCGGCGCTGCCCGAGCTCGCCGGCATGGCGGTCCGCCTCGATGCCCGCTCGGCGGTCCTCGATGGCGAGCTCGTCGCGGTCGATGGAACCGGCCGAGCCGACCCGGCCGAGCTGGATCGACGGATCGCCGGAGGCCGCGGCCGGCCGGTCGCGTATCTGGCGTTCGACCTCCTCCACCTCGACGGCCGCTCGCTCCTCTCGATGCCGCTCCATCGCCGACGCGACCTGCTGCGGCGGGTGCTCCATCCGGGCGACGAGGTCCTGGCGGTGCCCGCGATCGCGGCCGAGGGTCGGGCCCTCCACGAGGCATCCGCGGCACAGGGAATCGCCGGCGTCATGGCCCGTCAGCGCACGAGCCCCTACCTGTCGGGCGTTCGCTCGCGGCTGTGGCGGTTCATCCCGGCGTCACCGCTGGGCGATCAACCGATCCCGATCGATTCGGCGGCATCGGCCCGGCGGGACGCCGACGAGCTCGAGACGACGGCGGCCGCTCCGGTCGTCGCGCTGATCCGCCGGCTGCCGCTCCTCTTCGAGGATTAGCCCACATTCGGCTCGCCGTGGATCGCGGATCATGCGGCCCGGCGACTGCCGTCAGCCGCGGCGGGCCGCCGCCACGTACGCCCTGAGCCCGGGTCGCTGGCCGTAGAGCAGGACGCCCGCGCCGTAGATCCGGATCGCGACGACGGCCGTGCCCGCGATCGTGAGCACGAGCAGCGTCAGCGACACGATGAGCTCGAGCGGGTCCACGCGACCGACCGAGAGACGCGTCAGCATCACGAACGGACTCCAGAACGGGACGTAGGAGGCGAACCGGATGAACCCGGTGATGCCGCCGGTCAGCGCGAGGATCGCCTGGATGTACCCGACGATCGCGATCAGGCTCAGCGGCAAGGCGATGATCTGGAGGTCCTCGGGTCGGCTCACGAGCGAGCCCGCCGCGGCATAGATCAACGCGTAGAGCGCAAACCCGAGCACGTAATAGGTCGCGAAGGCGAGCAGCAGACCCGGCGAGAGGGCCTGGAGCGAGGTCGAGATCCCCGCGTCCGGGCCGAGGAGCAGCGTCGCGATCCGGTCCTCGAGGAGGAGCGTCAGGATCGCCGGGGCGAGGACGAGGAGGTACTGCGTCGCGCCGGCCGCCCCGATCCCGAGCGCCTTGCCGACCACGAGCTGGCGTGGCGACGCGGCGCTGATCAGCAGCTCCATGACCCGGCTCGACTTCTCCGCGACGACGCCGGCCGCGACCCACATCCCGTAGATCACGATCGTGATGAAGATCAGGACGCCGAAGACAGCCCCCACGATCAGCCGGCTCGCATACGCCGACGGGTCGTACGGGGCGGCGCCCGTGCCGCCGCCGGCCTGCCGGAAGACGTCGAAGGTCGGCAGCTGGAAGCCGTTCACCGGGCTCCGCTTGGCGAAGTCGAAGAAGCCGACACTCAGCGACCCGACGTTCAGCATCTGGACCGCGCCGTCACCGACGGTCTCGCCGGCGTGAACCGTGAAGCCG
>DATAQF010000012.1:0-8622 GCA_036264795.1 Candidatus Limnocylindrales bacterium
CCGAACTCCGGCTGGGGCGCGACCTTGCTCGGGCTCACGATCACCTATACCAGCCTCCTCGGAATGATCGAGATCCTGGACCTGTTCATGTTCGGGCGGGCGCGCACGGGCGGAATCGTCGGAGCGATCGTCGCCACTCCGCTGAAGGCGCTCCTGTCCGGCCCCGGGGCGTTCGTCGTCCTGCTCGCGCTCGCGGTCATCGGCCTGCTGATCGCCTTCAACCTCCGGCTCCGGGAGGTCACGAGCCCCTTCACGTCGCTGGCGCGCTGGTTCGGGTCGACCGCGGCGGCATCGATGCGCCGCGACCTGAGCGACAAGCCGGCCGCGGCCAGCGAGCGGCCGAGCGGGCGCGGCGACACGCCGCCCGAGCCCGGCCGGGGCGGTCGCGGTCCGGGTCGGCCCGTGATCGGCGGCACCGCCGAATCGCCCGGCCAGACCCCGATCTGGGGCCCTGGTGGCCGCGAGGACGGTCGGATCCCGAGCGCCGTGCCCTCGACGGCGCCCACGTCGGCAACGTTCGCCCCCGCCCGCGACGGCAACGGCGCCGGGCTTGCCGGCTCGCTCGCGGCCGCGACGGCGCTCGCCGATCCACCGCGGCCTCTCCGCCCGATCGACGACATCACCGATGCCTCGGACTCGCCGCCGACGCGGGACCGAATCGAGTACGTGCTGCCGCCGCTGTCGGTGCTGGAGGACGTCGCCCCGCCGACCGAGCCCGGCGGCAGCCCGGCTGCCCACGCCCGGAACGAGGAGATCATCACGAAGAAGCTGGCGAGCTTCGGGATCGCCGCCCAGATCGTGAACCGCAACGCCGGCCCGGTCGTCACCCAGTACGAGGTCCAGCCGGCGGTCGACGTCCGCGTGTCTCGGATCGAGGCGCTCGCCGACGACCTGGCGATGGCGCTTGCCGCCCGCTCCCTCCGGATCGAGGCGCCGATTCCCGGGAAGAGCGCGGTCGGGATCGAGATCCCGAACAAGGACTTCAACGTCGTCGCGCTGCGCCGGATCCTCGAGGAGGTCGACTTCAGCGCCTCGGGCTCGAAGCTGACATTCGCCCTCGGACGGGATGTTGCGGGCAAGGCCCAGGCGGTGGACCTCGCGAAGATGCCGCACCTCCTGATCGCCGGCGCGACCGGCTCGGGCAAGAGCGTGATGGTCAACGCCCTGATCACGAGCCTTCTCTGCGAGGCGACTCCGGACGAGGTCCGGATGATCCTCATGGACCTCAAGCGGGTCGAGCTCGCGTCCTACAACGGGCTGCCGCACCTGCTCGTGCCGGTCATCACCGAACCGGAGCGGGCGAAGGCGGCGCTGAAGTGGGCGGTCAACGAGATGGAGGGGCGCTACCGCCGGTTCGCCGGCGCGAGCGCGCGCAACATCCGGGGCTACAACGAGACCCGGGCCGACCCGAACGACAAGATGCCGTACATCGTGATCGTCGTCGACGAGCTCGCCGACCTGATGATGCGCGAAGGCAAGAACGTGGAGGATCCGATCGTCCGCCTCGCCCAGAAGGCACGGGCGACCGGGATCCACATGGTCCTGGCCACGCAGCGCCCATCGGTGAACGTCGTCACGGGCCTGATCAAGGCGAACTTCCCGTCCCGGATCGCCTTCGCGATGGCATCGCAGATCGACTCCCGGACGATCCTCGACCAGCCCGGCGCCGAGGATCTGATCGGTCGCGGCGACATGCTCTACCAGCCCTCCGACCTGCCCCGCCCGATGCGGCTTCAGGGGGTGTTCGTGTCGGATCCAGAGATCCATCGGGTGACGAAGCACTGGACCGACCAGATCGACAACCCGCACTACGACATGGGCATCATCGAGAACGACGAGGAGTCGACCGGCTCCGTCGACGATCTCGCCGACGAGGAGGCCGATCGCCTGCTGCCCGATGCCGTCGAGGTGATTCGGGAGTACGATCGGGCCTCGGCCTCACTCCTCCAGCGGCGTCTCAAGGTCGGCTACGCGCGGGCCGCCCGGATCATCGACCAGCTGGAGGCCCGGGGCTACATCGGTGCATTCGACGGCTCGAACGCCCGCCCGGTGCTCCGTCGCGAAGGCGGCCCGGCCGGCGGTGTCGGGCCGTCCGATCCAGACGACGCCGGCGAGGACGCCGATCGATGACGACACGCGACGAGGCGCGACGCGGCCCGGGTGACCTGCCACGCGGTGGGCGGCGAGCCGACGCGCGTGGCGGCGACGACGGGTCGCGGCTCCTCGACGCGAACCGGCCGCTCGACGGAGCCGGCCCGGTTGAGACGGCTCGCGATGGCGACGGCGCCGGTCGGGTCACACGCGGCGGCATTCGCCTGATCGCCCTGCCGGAGCGCCTCTACGCGGCCCGTGAACGGAAGGGTGTGGACCTGTACCGGGCCGAGCGCGACACGAAGATCCGCGCCCGATACCTTGCCGCCCTCGAGCGGGGCGAGTACCGCGAGCTGCCCGGCGACGTCTACACGAAGGGCTTCCTCCGGAACTATGCCCTCTATCTCGGGCTCGATCCCGAGGAGATCGTGGGCCAGTGGCGTCGTGAGCGGGGCGACAGCGGCCAGCCCCGCCCCGCCCTCGCGGTCCCGCGCCCGATCGCCCAGCCGCGCCCGGGCCTCCAGTTCTCGCCGGGGATCGTCGTTGCGGCGCTCCTCACGATCCTGATCGTCGGCGTCGGGGTCTGGCTCGGTATCCAGGTCATGCGCTTCGCAAAGCCCCCGACCCTCGCGGTGACCTCGCCGCGGGAGGCGACTTCGCAGCTCGACGAGAACGCGACGACGTTCACGCTCGAGGGCACGTCGATCCCCGGTGCGACGATCACGATCGAGCTCGCCGGCGGGAATCGCCAGACGTCGGCCGATTCGGTCGGACACTGGACCCAGACGGTGGATCTCCGGCGCGGCAGGAACGAGTTCAAGATCGACGCGACGGACCCCGAGACCGGCAAGCACGCCGAGCAGCCGGCGATGGTCATCATCACCGTTCCGTCGCGGGCGATCGAGGTTCCGCTCCTGAGCGTCGACCAGCCGGCCGACGGGACGACGTTCGAGAACGGTGCGATTCCGGTCCAGGGAACGGCGACCGGCGCGACATCGGTGACGATCGCGGCGACATATGAGGGCGCGGTCCCGGGCGCGCCGACCGCCAGCCCGCCCGCGAGCAGCCCGCCCGGCCCGGCCCCGATCACCGTCACGGTCGCCGACGATGGCACCTGGAACACGGGATCCACGCCGCTCCAGCTGACGACCGGCCGATGGTCGATCGTCGCGACCGCGTCGAACGCCCAGGGCAAGGCATCGACGATCACGCGCCACGTCTCGATCGCGTACAAGGGCGTGAATCTCGTCGTCACCGCGAAGGGCGGCTCGGCGTGGGTCAAGATCTGGGTCGACGGAAAGCTCGATGCGACTGTCGGCCGGGCCGGCAAGACGCTCCGCGACGGCGACGTGCTGACGTTCAGCGGGCAGACCTCGGTCGAGGTCCGGACCGGCTCGTCCGGCGCGACCTCGTTCACCCTCAACGGCCAGCAGCTGGGCGCGCTCGGACGACGCGGCGTGCCCGAGACGTGGCTCTTCCAGCCGCCCGCCGGACCGGTCCAGACCCAGCACCAGTAGCGATGAGCGACGATCCGCTCATCGACCTCGCCCGCCAGCTCCAGGTCGCGTGCCTGGAACGGCGCCTGACGGTTGCTCTCGCCGAGTCGTGCACGGGCGGCCTCGTCGCGGCGGCTCTGACCGAGACCCCCGGGTCAAGCGGCTACTTCGCCGGTGGCGTCGTGTCGTACGCCGACGCCGCCAAGCAGGACCTGCTCGATGTTCCGGGCGACGTGCTCGCCGCGCACGGGGCGGTCAGCGCCCAGGTCGCGCGGGCGATGGCCGAGGGCGCCCGGGCCCGCTTCCGGACGTCGCTCGCCGGCTCTGTGACCGGGATCGCCGGACCCGACGGCGGATCCGCGGACAAGCCGGTCGGGCTCACCTATCTCGGCGTGGCCGACGATCAGGGTGCCGAGGTCCGGCGAGCGGTCTGGAGCGGCGGTCGCGCGGCCAACCGGCGGGACAGCGCGATCGCCCTGCTCGAGCTGCTCCTCGAGCGGGTCGCTGCGTTCCAGGCCGCGCGATGAACCTCATTTGACCGGCCGCGCGGCGCCGGGCGCGGGACTCGCCGCAGCCCGCGATGCGCGTCCGATCAGGGCCGGCGAGCGGATCCACGTCGTCGGCGCGGCCGGTGCCGGAGCGAGCGCCGCCGCCCTTCACGGCGCGTGGGCGGGTGCCGTTGTCGACGGCTGCGACGCCGGCGGCCCATCGCCGTACACCGCGGCGATCGACGCCGCAGGAATCGGGTTCGTCGCGGAGCACGACGCGGGCCACATCCGGCGCATCCCGCCACCGGACCGGCTGGCGGTGACGAAGGCGCTCACGGCAATCGCGCCCGACCACCCGGAGCTCATGGCCGCTCGCGCTGCGGGCATCCCGATCGAAGCCTGGCAGCAGGTGATCGCCGACGCCGCGGTCGGGCGGATGCTCGTCGGGATCGCCGGCACGCACGGCAAGAGCACGACCGCGGGGTGGCTCGTTCACGTCCTCGCGGCCGCAGGCGAGGACCCGTCCGCGTTCGTCGGAGCCCTGCTCGCGGCCGATCTGACCGGAGGCGTTCCCGGAACGGCGCGGCGGGGGAGGGGAGCGACGTTCGTGGTCGAGGCCGACGAGTACGCCGGCAACTTCGACGCCTACCACCCGGCGATCGCGGTCGTGACGTCCGCGGAATGGGACCACCCCGACGTCTTCGCCGACCGTGCGGCGGTCGTCGCGGCCTTCGATGGATGGATCCGGGCGATGATCGCGCCGCCCGCGATGGCCGGCCAACGGGCCGCATCGCCGGTCGCGATCGTCAACGTGGCGGACGAAGGCGCCTCTGACCTCGCTCGGAGACTCGGGGACTGGCCCGGGCGGGTCGTCGCCACCGCGCTGATGGACGGCGACGTCGAGGCCCGCCGAGGCTCGAGCATCGCCCGCGGCCTGTCGGAGGAATATGCGACCGCCGGTGGACTCGCGACCGCCTTGCTCGGCCGGGTCGTCCGTCTCGAGCCCAACGCGACGGTCCTCGAGATCCTCGGTCTGGACCCACTCCGCGGGCCCCTGCTCGTCCGCCTCTCCACGGCGGGACGACACAACGCGGCCAACGCCCTCGGGGTGGCCGCCGCCGCCGCGGAAACCGGGCTCGGAGCCGATGCGATCGCGGAGGGACTCGCCTCGTTCCGCGGGGTCGGACGCCGACTCGAGCGCAAGGGCGAGGCGGGCGGCGTCGTCGTGTACGACGACTACGGCCATCACCCGACGGCGATTCGGGCGACCCTCGGCGCCGTCCGCCAGCGAGAGCCAGGCCACCGGATATGGGCGGTCTACGAGCCCCTCACCTACCACCGGACGGCCGCGCTCCTCGACGACTTTGCGGTGGCGCTGGCCGAGGCCGACGGCGTCGCGATCGCCGATATCTGGGCGGGACGCGACCCGGACACGACGATCGCCTCGGCGGACGGCCTCGCATCGGCGGTGGCCAGGGCCAACCCGCGGATCCCGGTCGCCGCGCCCGGCGGGGTCGAGATGACGGCCACGTGGCTGGCCGGCGAGGTCCGATCGGGCGATGTCGTCCTCGTCATGGGCGGGGGCCGGAGCTACCGGATCGCCGAGCTGCTCATCGAGGCGCTGGCGGACCGCTGAGCGTCCAACCAAGGCATACTTGCGGCCTCAGCAGGCGCCCGCCGCGCGCCGCCGATTCCCCAGCGACCCGGACAGGAGGCACATGGCCGGAGAGGTTTCGTTCGACGTCGTCAGCGACTTTGACGAGCAGGAGCTGCGCAACGCCCTCGACCAGGTCCGACGAGAGGTCGGGCAGCGGTTCGACTTCAAGGGCGTCACGGTCGAGCTGACCCAATCGAAGGACGAGCTGGTGCTCGTGACGGACGACGAGCACCGCGCCGCCGCGATCAAGGACCTGATCGAATCGAAGGCGATCCGCCGCAGCTTGTCGCTGAAGATCTTCGACTGGGGCAAGGTCGAGCCGGCCGGCGGCAACAAGGTCCGCCAGACGATCACGCTCCGTCGCGGCCTGGGCGACGTCCTTGCGAAGAAGATCACGAAGCTCATTCGTGATGAGTTTCCGAAGGTCAAATCGCAGATCCAGGGCGATGCGGTTCGTGTCTCGGGCAAGAGCAAGGACGACATGCAGCGGGTCATCGCCCGGCTGCGGGACCTGGATGAGTCCGTCCCGCTCCAGTTCGAGAACTACCGGTAGCCGGGCGATGATGCCGGGCAGTGGCGTCGCGCGAGCGCTGATGATCGTCGTCCTCGTCTTCGTCGTTCTCGGATTGGTCCTCGCGATGGCGGGCATGCCCTACTCGCCCTCATGACGGATCCGCGCGAGACGCTGGATCCGCTCGAGGCGCCGCTCCCGGCCGAGGATGAGACGCCACCCGACCGAAATGACGGCAGCCCCGAAGCGGCACCGGACAGGGCTGCCGTCCCGCCGGATGACGAACGACCGGGCGAAACCGAGACCGAACCCGAAGCGGTCACCGAGGCCGAGCCCGAGACCGAGCCGGCGCCCGAGCCCGAGCCGGAAGCGGAGCCCGAGGTGGAGACCGCGCCCGAGGCCACGCCTGAACCCGAGCCCGAGCCGGCGGTCGCCCGAACCGTCGGACGATTCGTCGCGGACGCCCTTCGCGCGGCGGGCGTCCGGTTCGCCTTCACCGTCCCGGGCGAAAGCTTTCTGGGCCTGCTCGAAGGACTCCAGGCGGCAGGCATCCGCGTGGTCGCCACGAGGCACGAAGGCGCGGCCGCGTTCATGGCCGAGGCGCACGGACAGCTGACCGGTCGTCCCGCCGCTGCGATCGGGACGCGCGCCGTCGGCGCTGCGAACCTCGCGATCGGCATCCACACCGCGCGCCAGGACTCGTCACCGATGTTCGCGATCGTCGGGCAGGTCGAGCGGGGGTTCACCGGCCGCGAGGCATTCCAGGAGATCGACCAGGCAGCGACGATCGGCGGCCTGGCGAGTCATGCCGTCGAGATCCGGGACATCGCGGATGTCCCGTCGGCCCTCGGCGATGCCGTCCGGGCGGTCGTCTCGGGTCGCCCGGGTCCGGCCTTGATCGCGATCCCGGAGGACCTGCTCGACGAGGAGCTCCCGGCGGGGACCGCCCTCGACACGTCGCGGACCGCCCCGTCGCGTCCCGAGCCCGATGACGTTCGGACCGTCCTCCACGTCCTCGCGAACGCTCAGCGCCCGGTGATCCTCGCCGGTGGCGGCGTCCTTCGGGCGCGAACGTCGAGCGACCTGATCAAGCTCGCCGAGTTGCTCCGCGTCCCGGTCATCGCCGGCTGGCGCCGTGGTGACGTCGTGTCGAACGACCACCCGCTGTATCTCGGCATGACGGGCTACGGCAGCCCGGCGACGGTTCGGGAACGACTCGAGCAGGCCGACGCCCTCCTCGTCATCGGCTGCCGGCTCTCGGAGATCACCTCGTTCGGCTACCGCGTTCCGGCCGACGGACAGGCATGGATCCACGTCGACGTCGAGCCACTCGAGGATCGGCCCGGGCTTCCGCAACCGAAGCTTCGGATCCGCTCCGACGCGCGGGCATTCCTCAAGGCAGCCGTGACGCGGCTCCAGGAGGGCGTGCTCGATGCCGCCTCGGCGGATGCGCGGCAGGCCGCGAACGAGGCTGACCGGGCAACCTGGGAGGCGGCGACCACCGTCGACGACGACGCCTGGCAGGGCCCGGGCGTGCATCCCGCCCAGGCGATCGCGACGCTCCGCCGCATTCTCCCGGATGACGCGATCATCGCGACCGATGCCGGGAACTTCGGGCTGTGGGTCGCTCGCCATTTCCGCTTCCGCCGGCCGGGGACATTCCTCGGGCCGACGTCGGGGGCGATGGGCTACGGATTGCCCGCGGCGATCGCGGCTGCGCTCGTCCACCGCGACCGGCCCGTCGTCGCGATCGCCGGTGACGGCGGATTCGCGATGACGATGGCAGAGCTCGAGACGGCGGTACGCGAGAAGGTTCGGGTGATCGCGATCGTCTTCGACAACGAGCGGTACGGCACGATCCGGATGTACCAGGATCGACGGGTCGGCGGCGACGGGAACGCGATCGCGACCGATCTCGGACCCGTCGACTTCGCCGCGATCGGGCGCGCCTGTGGCGCGAGGGGGATCCGCGTCGAGACGAACGCGGCGTTCGAGCAGGCCGTCCGACAGGCCCTCGCCAACGACAAGCCGACGGTCATCCAGGCGGCGCTCGACCGCGGCTGGGTCTCGCCGGACTCACCGCCGCCCGCCTGACGGGCGCGGCGGATCCCGATGACGCGCCTGACGTATCACCTCACCCCTCGCGAATGGTGGGAGGGCTCATCGCCGGCCGACCCCTTGACGGCGCCGTCCCTCGAGACGGAAGGCTTCATCCACTGCACCGACGGGACCGGGGAGATGGTGGACACCGCAAACCGGCACTACCGTGACGACCCGCGTCTGTTCGTCGTCCTGACTCTCGACCTCGATCGGGCCGGGAGCCCGTGGACGGTCGAAGATCCCCGGCAGATCTATCCGCACGTCCACGGTCCGATCGAC
>DATAQF010000140.1:0-9299 GCA_036264795.1 Candidatus Limnocylindrales bacterium
GTTCGTCGGCGCGGCCCTGGACGCGGGCGCGACCGCGCTGCTCGTCGCCGAGGCCCCGGACCCGTCCGTCGTCGCGGGACGGGATGCGAGCGTCCTCCTCCTCGCCGACCCACTCCGCGGCCTGCAGGCGATCGCCGCGGCATGGCGGAGGCGATTCGATCCTCTCGTGGTCGGCGTCACCGGCTCGATCGCCAAGACCTCGACGAAGGAGGCGGTCGCCGCGGTTCTCGCGATGGCGATGCCGACGCTCCGGAACGAGGGGAACCTGAACAACGAGATCGGCCTCCCGCTGACCGTGCTCCGCCTCCGCAGCGATCATCGCGCTGCCGTGCTCGAGATGGGCATGTACGTCGGCGGGGAGATCGCCGACCTGGCGCGGATCGGCCGGCCGGAGATCGGGATCGTCACCGCGGTCCAGCCCGTTCACCTCTCACGGATCGGGACGATCGATGCCGTCGAGCGGGCAAAGGGCGAGCTCGTCGAGGCCCTCCCCGAGGACGGGGTGGCGATCCTGAACGCCGACGATGAGCGGGTCCGGCGGATGGCGTCGCGGACGCGCGCGCGGTCCGTGACCTACGGGTTCGCGAACGACGCCGTCGTGCGCGCGGCGGATGTGGAGTCCCGCGGCGTCGACGGCATGGCGTTCCGGCTGATCGCCTCGGGCGTGGATGTGCGGGTCGAGATCCCGACGCTCGGGCGCCTCGCGGTCCACAACGCGCTCGCCGCCGCCGCCACGGGGCTCGCGGCCGGCATCCCGAACGCGGCGATCGTCGGCGGGTTGGCGGCCGGCTGGTCCGCGCCGCACCGCGCGGAGCTGGTCCGTGCCGGTGAGGTGACGATCGTGGATGACAGCTACAACGCGTCGCCGGGCTCCGTGGCCGCGGCCCTCGAGCTGCTGGCAGGAATGCCGGGGCGGCGAGTCGCGGTGCTGGGTGAGATGCTCGAGCTCGGGACGGAGCATGAGAGCGGCCATCGGCGCGTCGGCGAGGTGGCGGCGCAGCTGGCGGACCGACTCGTCGTCATCGGCTCCGGCGCGGCAGGCATTGCCGATGGCGCCCGGGACGCGGGCATGAACCCCGGCGCGATCGTCCGCGTCGACGATCGGGAGATCGCTCGCGACCGGCTGCTGGCCGATCTCCGCCCGGGCGACGTCGTCCTCGTCAAGGCCTCACGTGGCATCGCGCTCGACCTCCTCGTCGACGAGCTTCGTTCGGCGATCACCAGCCCGGGTTCTGCCGGCTCGTGACCGTCGAGCTCATCCAGGGCCTGCTCCTTGCGTTCGCGATCGTCGTGATCCTCATGCCGCCGTATATCCGGCTGCTCCGAGCGACCGGGTTCACGAAGCAGATCCGGATCGAGGGACCGGACACGCACCAGGTCAAGCACGGGACGCCGACGATGGGCGGGGCGCTGATCATCACGATCGTCGTCGCCCTCTACCTGCTGCTCCGCTGGCCGCCCGAGGGCGGCATCTATGCCCCGCTCGCCGCGCTGGCGGGGGTCGGACTGCTCGGGGCCTTCGACGACTACCTGAACGCGAAGACGGGGGAGGGGATCCGGGTCCGCCAGAAGCTGGCCTGGCAGATCGTCGTGGCCTTCGTCGCCGCATGGCAGATCCAGCGGACCTACAACATCGACCAGATCGCGGTGCCCTTCGTCGGCCCGGTCGGGATCGCCCCGTGGGTCTTCGTCCTGTTTGCCGCCTTCGCGATCATCGCCGCGAGCAATGGCGTCAACATCACCGACGGCCTCGACGGGCTCGCCGGCGGGACGCTCGTGTTCGCGTTCGTCGGCTTCCTGCTCATCGCCCTCCTGAACCGCGTCCCGCAGCCCGACGGCACCTTCACGAACCAGCCGAACATCGCCTTCCTCTGCGCGCTGATGATCGGGGCGCTGCTCGGGTTCCTCTGGTTCAACGTTCACCCCGCCCAGATCTTCATGGGCGACTCGGGTTCGCTGTCCCTCGGGGCCACCCTGGCGGTGATCGCCCTCATCACGGGCCAGATCCTCGTCCTGCCTCTGATCGGCCTGATCTTCGTGATCGAGACGGCGTCGGTCGTGCTCCAGGTGGCGTACTTCAAGGTGACCGGTGGACGGCGCCTGTTCCGGATGTCGCCCATCCACCACCATTTCGAGCTCGCCGGCTGGGATGAGGAGAAGATCACGCTCCGGTTCTGGATCGTGGGCATCCTCGCGGGACTGCTGGGCGTCACGCTGTTCCTCGCCTCGATCAAGCAGCTGGTGTGAGCGCGACGATGGCGACGGACCGGCCGCTCGACCTGGACCGGCTGACGATCGATCGTGTTCGGGACGGGGCCCTGCGCGGCCTCCCGGTCACGGTGCTCGGGTTCGCCCGGAGCGGGATCGCGCTGGCGAGGTTCCTGACCGATGCGGGCGCGATCGTGACCGTCTACGACGGACGGCCCGAAGGAGCGTTGACCGATGCCCTCGCGCAGCTCGGGGGGCGCCCGGTCCGGCTGCTGGCCGGACCCGGTGTCGAGCCGGCGACCGCGTGGGACGGAGCCGCTCTCGTGACGACCTCGCCGTCGATCAACCCGGACTACCCGACGACCGAGCCGCGTCTCCGGCGGGCGCTCCGGGCGCTCGTCGACGCGCGCGACGCCGGCGACCCCGCGGCACCGGCCGTCGTCTCCGAGCCGGACCTGTTCCTCCGGCTCTGCCCGTCGCCGACCATCGGAGTGACTGGAACGAAGGGCAAGACGACGACCGCGTCCCTGATCGCGGCGGTCCTCACGGCCGATCCCGGCCACCCGGTCATGCTCGGCGGGAACATCGGGACGCCGCTCATCGAGCGCCTGCCGGAGCTGACGCCGGACCACCGCGTCGTCATCGAGCTCTCGGAGCTCCAGCTGCCGACCCTGTCGCGGGGCACGACGGTGGCGGTGTACACGAACGTCACCTCGGACCATCTCGACCGGCACGGCTCCGTCGAGGCGTACCGGGCGGCAAAGCGACGCCTCGCCGAGCTCGTCGATCCGGAGGGTGCCGTCATTCTCAACGCCGACGACCCGGTCTCGTCGGAATATGCCGCGATCGGCCGGGCGCGGACGGTCCTGTATGGGTTCGGGCCACCCTCTTCGGGCGGCGTGGGCGTCGTCGACGGCTGGATCGTCGCGGACGCGACCGGTCGGATCATGCGGGTCGACGAGCTGGCGATCCCCGGACGGCACAACGTCTCGAACGCCCTGGCCGCGATCGCGACCGGTCTCGCATTCGGCATCGAGCCGGAGGGAATCCGCCGGGCCGCGGCGGCGTTCGAGGGGGTCGAGCACCGGCTCGAGTCGGTCGCCGTGGTCGACGGGGTCCGGTTCGTCAACGACTCGCAGGGGACCCAGCCCGACGCCGTCGCCGCGGCGCTGCGATCCTTCGACGCGCCGATCGTGCTGATCGCCGGCGGCCGCGACAAGGACGTCGACCTGTCCGCGCTCGGACACGTGGTTGCCGAGCGAGCCGTCGCAGCCGTCCTCATCGGCGAGAGCGGGCCGAGCCTCGAGACGCTATTCCGGGCGTCGGGGCTCACCCGGACGGAGCGGGCGGCCACGCTCGATGAGGCGGTGCGGCGTGCGGACGCGATCGCCCGTGAGGAGCTTGCCGCGGGAGGGAACGAGCCCGCCACCGTGCTGTTGAGCCCGGCGGCGGCGAGCTTCGACATGTTCGTCGACTACGCGGC
Source organism: Candidatus Limnocylindrales bacterium (assembly GCA_036264795.1). Taxonomy (GTDB): domain Bacteria; phylum Chloroflexota; class Limnocylindria; order Limnocylindrales; family CSP1-4; genus CF-46. The sequence continues at coordinate 3,692 of DATAQF010000140.1, forward strand.
TCGTGGCCGGGCCTTCAAGGCCGCGGTCGCCGAGCTCGCCCACGATCGACAAGGGAGGAGGATCGAATGAGCGACGCGCTGCCCCTCGGCCGTCGGATCGGGCGTCGCGGAGCCGTGCCTCTCGATGGCGTCCCGCGCGGCCGGACCGGTCCTGCGGTCCGCGATCGAGCGGAGGCGGATGCCGCGCGAGGCCGGACGCCGGCTCGCCAGAAGGCCACGGCGTTGAACCGTGAGCGGCATCAGGCCGATTACGGGATCCTCGTGATCGTCGTCGCCCTGACGGCCGTCGGCATCCTGATGGTGTACTCGTCGTCGGCGATGAAGGCGTACATCGCGACCGACGACACCCTGGCGATCGTCGGCCCGCAGATCGGCTGGGCCGCGCTCGGGATCGCGGCGATGGCCGGCCTGATGCGCGTCGACTACCGGTACCTGCGGTTCATCAGCGTCCCGGCTTACGTCTTCGCCGTCGGCCTCCTGATTCTCGTGTTCGTCCCGGGCCTGAACGTGGTCATCGGCGGGTCGGCGCGGTGGCTGAAGATCGGGCCGCTGCCGGCGCTCCACCCGGCCGAGATCGCGAAGCTCGCGATGATCATCTATCTCGCCCATTGGTTCGCGAAGCGGGGCACCCGAGTCAAGGGCTTCTGGTCGGGGACGATCCCGTTCCTCGTGATCCTGGCGCCGATCGTCGCGCTCGTCTTCAAGGAGCCCGACCTCGGGACGACGATGGTCATCGCCCTGACCGGCGTCGCGATGTTCTTCGTCGCGGGGGGCAGCCTCATCCACCTGGCCGCGATCGGCTTCGCTGCCTTCGTCGCGCTCATCGGGGTCGGCCTGCGCGCCTATCAGCTGACCCGGATCCGCACCTGGCTCGACCCCTGGTCCGACCCGCTCGGTGCCGGATTCCACACGATCCAGGGCCTGCTCGCGCTTGGGCTCGGCGGGGTCCTCGGAGCCGGTCTCGGCGAGAGCCGGCTGGCCGGCGGGCTGTTCCTGCCGAATGCGAGCAACGACTACATCTTCGCGATCATCGGGGAGGAGTTCGGGCTGGTCGGAGCGGCGGTCGTCGTGCTCCTGTTCCTCGGTCTGGCCTACTCTGGCATCCGCGTCTCGCTGTCGGCCCCCGACACGTTCGGGGCCCTGCTCGCGGCCGGGATCACGGCGTGGCTGTGCATCCAGGCGTTCATCAACATCGGCGTCGTCGTCGCCCTCATCCCGGTGACCGGCATCACCCTGCCGTTCATCAGCGCGGGTGGCTCGTCGCTGACCATCAGCCTCGCGGCGGTCGGCATCCTGTTGTCGATCTCGCGCGAGACGGTCGAACGAGGAACCTGGAACGATGAGGCTGCTGATCGCCGGGGGCGGGACGGGCGGGCATATCTACCCGGCCCTCGCCGTGGCGCGCTCGCTCCGCGATCGACCAAGCGCGCCTGACCTCGTCTGGCTCGGCGGCCACCGCGGGCTCGAGGCGGACCTCGTCAAGGAAGCGGGAATCCGCGTCCGCCGGCTCCTGCTGCGCTCCCTGCGAACCGTCGACCTGTCCGCGCAGGCGGCGCTCGATCCGATCCGGCTGGGCCTTTCGGTGCCACAGTCCGCGGCGATCCTCGCCGCGGAGCGCCCGGCGGCGATTCTCACGACCGGCGGGTACGTCGCGATTCCGACGCTCATGGCCGCACGTGCCCTGCGGATCCCGGTCCTGCTCTGGGAGGGCAACGCGATCCCGGGACGTGCGGTCCGGGTGACGGCCCGACTGGCCAATGCGCTCGCCGTCTCCTATGACGCCGCCGGCGAGGCCCTCGCCCGGGCGGGCCGCCCGACCTTCGTGACCGGCACGCCGATCCGCGATGTCACCGCGATCACGCGGACGGACGCTCGGGCCCGGCTCGGACTGCCGGCCGACCCGCCGACGATCCTCATCTTCGGGGGCTCGCAGGCCGTGCGCCGGTTCAACGCGGCCGTGACGGCGGCGCTGCCGCGGCTCGTCGAGCGGGTCCAGGTCGTGCACGTGAGCGGGGAGAGCGGCTACGCCGCGGCCCTTGCCCAGCGGGAGCAGCTGCCGCCGGACCGACGCGACCGCTACCGGCCCTATCCGTTCCTCCGCGACGACATGCTCGCGGCCCTCGTCGCGACGGACCTCGTCGTCGGCCGGGCCGGCTCCTCCACGCTTGCCGAGGTCACGGCCCTCGGGATTCCGTCGGTCATCGTCCCGTATCCGCATGCGGCCGGACACCAGGGCGCAAACGCCGAGATTCTCGCGGCGGCGGGCGCGGCGAGGATCGTCGCCGACGAGGCGTTCGATGCCGACGCGCTGCTCGCGGCGAGCACGATCCTCTTCGACGAGTCCGCACGCGCGGAGATGGCGGCCGCGGCCCACCGATTCGGGCGGCCCGGGGCCGCCGACGCGATCGCCACGCTCGTCCTGGCTCTGGCGGAGAGACGTCCCCTGCCCGACGCGGCAACGATCGAGGGGATCGCCCGGGGAGCCGCGACGTGACGGCCGGCGCCGCGCCGCCGTTCGACCCCGTCGCGATCGGAACCGCGATCCAGCGACGGATCGGCGTGAAGACGTCGCGGGACGAGCCGCTCGCGCGGTTCACGACGATGCGTGTCGGTGGGCCGGCCGACCTGTTCGCGACCGTCCACAACGTTCACGAGCTCCGGGCCATCGTCCGCTACGCTCGGTCCCGCGCGATCCCGCTCACCCTGCTCGGCCGCGGCAGTGACGTCGTCATCGCCGACAAGGGGATCCGCGGTCTCGTCGTGCAGAACCGGGCCGAGGGCTCCGAGCTCGACGGGGAGCGCTACGTCGCCGAGTCCGGCCTGCCGATGGCCCGGGCGGCCACCGAGACGCAGAAAGCCGGCCTGACCGGTCTCGAGTTCGGCCTGGCCATCCCCGGCACGGTCGGCGGCGCCGTCTGGGCGAACGCCGGCGCCCACGATTCCGACATCGCAACGGTCCTGGAGGCCGCGGACGTGCTCCTGGCCGACGGCACGGAGGCGCGGCTGACGGCCGCGGACCTGGCGCTCCGCTACCGGGACAGCCGGCTCAAGCACGAGCCTGACGACCTCGTCCTCGGGGCGAGCTTCCGGCTGTCGGCGGCCGAGCCGCCCGTGATCGCCGCGCGGCTCGACGAGATCCGCCGCTGGCGGCGAGATCATCAACCGCTCGGGATTCCGTCGGCGGGCTCGACGTTCCGCAATCCGCCGGGGGATTCGGCCGGCCGGCTCATCGACGCGGCGGGGCTGAAGGGGCGCCGGATCGGCGGGGCGAGCGTCTCCGAGAAGCACGCCAACTTCGTCGTCAACGACGGCCATGGCTCGGCCGCGGACGTTCGCGCCCTCATCGACGAGATCGCGTCCGTCGTCGAGCGTTCGTCCGGGGTCCGTCTCGAGCCCGAGATCGTCTTCCTCGGCGAATGGCCGCCAGCCGAAGCCACCGAGCCCCGATGACGGCCGACCTGCCGCCGATCGCGGTTCTGCTCGGCGGCCCGTCGGCCGAGCACGACGTCTCGATCGTGTCGGGGACCGCGATCGCCGCGGCGCTTGCCGGCTCGGGACACGCGATCGATCAGCACCTCATCGATCTCGACGGAGGCTGGTGGCGGCTGCCGGCGGGCCACCGGCGGGGCGACCTCCCGGCCGTCGCGTACGACGATCCGGCGGCGCTCGGCGCGACCGGACCACTGACGGCGGGTGCCGCGATCGATGCCCTGGCGGCGGGGGACCCGCGGCCCGTCGTGTTCATCGCGCTCCATGGCCCGTTCGGGGAGGACGGGACCGTCCAGGCCATGCTCGAGGCCGTCGACCTGGCCTACACCGGCTCGGGCGTGACGGCGTCGGCGCTGGGCATGGACAAGGCGGTCTTCAAGCGCCTGGTCCGCGGCATCGGCCTGCCCGTGCCCGACTGGCGGGAGGTTCGGGCGGTTCGCTGGCGGGCGGATCCGGCCGCGGTCCTGGGCGAGCTGGGCGCGTTCGCCGCCGGAACCGGTGACGAGCGGCTGATGGTCAAGCCGTCCGGGCTGGGCTCGTCGGTCGGCATCACGCTGGCGCACGGAGCGGCGGAGTACGCCGCCGCGCTCGAGGATGCGTTCCGCTACGACTCCGTCGCGCTGGCCGAGGCGTACCTCGCGGGTGCGCGAGACCTGGAGGTCAGCGTCATCGGCAACGACCACGCCCACCTCGAGCTGTACGGACCCGGCGAGATCCTGGCCGGCCACGAGTTCTACGACTACGCCGCCAAGTACACGCCGGGCCTGTCCGAGACCTCGCTTCGGGCCGAGATCCCGGTCCCGCTCCGTGCATCGATCCTCAAGATCGCGCGCGACGCCTACCGGGCGATCGGCGCCGAGGGCTTCGCCCGGATCGACTTCCTCGTCCAGGGCGACGCTGTCTTCCTCTCGGAGATCAACACGATCCCCGGGTTCACCCCGATCAGCCTCTTCCCGACGCTCCCCGCCGAAGGGGGCTACTCCTTCGCGGACGTCTGCCGGAGGGTCGTCGAGCTGGCGATCGAGCGGCACGCGAACCAAGCGGGCCGACGGCTGACGCCCGCCGACCTCCCGCGCTGAGCGGGCCTCGCATGACCGGATGACCGCAAGGAACCCGCGCCGCTACCGGGCCGCATCGCCGATCGGCGGTCGCCGCCGCTCCAACCGGATCCGGCGGGCCTCTGCCGGCCTGTCGCCCGCGCGCGCGGCCGCGATGCTCGCGATGCTGGTGTCGGCCGGCTCGATCTATGGCCTGGCGGCTGGGCCGGCCTTCGGCTACGGCCGTCTCGACGTTCGCGGGGAGGTCGTGACGCCGCCCGGTGCCGTCGAGGCGATGCTCGGCCTGCAGAAGGGGACGAACCTCGTCGGACTCGTCACGGATCCCCTCGAGGCACAGCTCCGGACCATTCCGTCCGTTGCCGCCGCGACCGTCTCCGTTGAGCTGCCGGACGTCGTCCGGGTCGACGTCATCGAGCGACGCCCGATCGTCATCTGGGCGGCAGCCGGCCATCGCTTCATCGTCGACGACAGCGGCTCGCTCTTCGCGGAGGTCGGCGACCAGTCCCCGCCGGCGATCGCGGCCCTGCCGGTCGTCAGCGACGAGCGGCGCTCTGCCGCCACGCTCGGAATTCGCTCCGTCCTCGACCCGGTCGACCTCGATGCCGCCACCCGGCTCGGGTCGCTGACGCCGAGCCAGATCGGGAGCACGGCGGCGAAGCTGACGGTCGGCGTCTCGGACGAGCGCGGCTTCACCGTGTCGAGCGGGGCGAAGGGCTGGCTCGCGGTCTTCGGCTTCTACGGCGTGAGCCAGCGGACGCCCGCCCTGATCCCGGGCCAGGTCCAGCTCCTCGCCGGGCTGCTGGCCGGACGCGAGCCGGAGGTCGCGACCGTCGTCCTCGCGGACGCCCACGACGGGACGTATATCTCGAAACCCACGCCGAAGCCGTCGGCATCGGCCGGACCGTGAGCGCATGGCGAGGAGCGGCGCCACCCGGCCCGCGCCGTTCCGGCCCCTACGCTGACCACGGAGGGGCTCACGGTCCGGCCGATGCCGACGGCTTGGGTGTCGGCTTCGAGATGTAGGTGCCGTCATGGGCATCGGCGAGGACGACGGTCGCAAC
>DATAQF010000165.1:0-3719 GCA_036264795.1 Candidatus Limnocylindrales bacterium
TCTGGCCGCGCTTGATGTTCCGAAGCGTGATCCGGACCTGGGCCGAACCCCGCCCCATCTTGATGTGGTGGTAGTCGAGGATCTGCCAGAGCTCGCCATCGAGCTCGATCGCGACGCCTTTCTTCAGTTCGCCGGTGCTGATCATGTCGTCGTGGGCTCCTGGATCGGCCCGCCGGCGCCCGGCAGGGCGCACCGAAACCGGCGGGTCATGCTCGTCATCGGGCGGCGATTGTAGCCCACGGCCGAGGGGCCGCCGTCGACGTGCCGCGAATGCTCAGCACGTTCCGCCATTCACCATCCCCTGTGGTGAGCGCGGGACTCATCGGGCCCGATCGACGCCAGCACCGACGGAGTTTGCCGAATCTGGCTAACAGCGACCGGATCGCGGTGCTCGAACGGGCGTTCGTGCCTCATCCAGCGACAGGCACCACGGCCGGCGGTATCTGCGCGATCCTCGGACGCGCTCTCGCGCCAGCCGACACCCGGCGTCTACAGCACGAGGACCTCGCGCGGGAACTGCGTCAGTCGTTCGACTCGACCCGCGTCGGCATCGAGCAGGATGAGATCCTCGATGCGGACGCCAGTCTCCCCTTCCACGTAGATCCCGGGCTCGATCGAGAAGACCGTCGGCGACGGCAACGGCCGGTCGAGGGCGCTCGAGCTGAGCGATGGCAGCTCATGGGTCGCCAGGCCGATCCCGTGACCGAGCCCGTGTCCGTATGCGGGCCATCGACCGTCGCGTTCGATCAGGTGGCGCGCCACGCCGTCGAGGTCGCGACCCGAGGGCAGGCTCAGGTCGCCGTCCACCGTGGCCGTGAGCTCGTCGATCGCGGCAGCCTGGGCACGGGCAACCAGCTCGTAGATCGCCAGGTCCCGTTCGGCCGGCTCGCCGACGAACAGCGTCCGGGTCATGTCGCTCCGATAGCCCGCGACGCGGGCACCGAAGTCGAAGAGGACGACCCGCCCCGGCTCGACCTTCGCATCGGACGGCGCGCCATGCGGCAACGCAGCGTTGGGCCCGACCAGGCATGTCGGCTCGAATGCGACGGCCTCCGCACCGCCGGTTCGCAGCAGCCATTCGAGCTCGAGCGCCAGGTCACGCTCCGTCGCGCCGGCTTCGATCTTCGGGAGCAGCCTCGCAAGCGCGGCATCGGCGACGGCACACGCGGCCGCGACACGCTCGAGCTCCGCCGGCTCCTTGACGGCGCGATCGTGCTCGACCCAGCCTTCCACCGCAACGAGCTCCACGTCCGGCGCCGCCGTCTCGAGCCGGCGCCAGACCGCGTGCGGGACGACCCCCTCGACGCCGACGCGCCGCGCACCCACGGACGCGACGAGCGCGGCCCAGCCGGTGGCGAGATCGCGCGGCCCGTCGACGACCCGTCCGTCGGTGACCTCACGCCGAGCCTGGATCGCGTAGCGAGAGTCGGCCAGCACGACCACCTCCTCGCGACCCACCAGGAACTCGCCGGACGTCCCCGCGACCTTGTCCTCGCCGTCTCCCAGCGTGAAGCCCGTCAGGTAGCGCATGTGCTCGGGCCGGAGCCCGAAGTAGGCGTCGATGCCGGCGGCCTCGAACCGGGCGCGAACCTTCTCCAGACGGGCTGGTCGGGCGGCTCGGTCCGCCTCGAGCCAGCGGGCATGATCCGCGGTGGTCGGTGGCGGATCGAAGTCCCCGGGGGCCGGCAGGCGGGTGGCATTGCTGCCGCCCCTGCTCATTTCGGGCCGTACTTGACGATGTTGCGCTGGTGCTCGGCGAACGTCCTCGCGTAGACGGTGTCGCCGGATCCGTCCGACTTCGCCAGGAAGTACAGGAACTTGTCCTTCGTGTCCGGGTTCAGCGCGGCATCGATCGACGGCAGGCTCGGCGTGCAGATCGGACCCGGGATCATCCCCGCGTGGGTCACGGTGTTGTATCCGGCGAGGTCGGCCGGCAGATCGGCGGGAAGCCGGTCTCCCTTCAGGGCGTCCCAGAAGACGTACTGCTTCCACTGCGGCACCGCCGTGGCCGCCAGCTTCAGCGTGTCGTGGACGTAGAAGATCGTCGGATCGGATTCGAGGGTCAGCCGCGGAAACAGCTTCGGGTTCAGGCGATTCTGGTAGACGCCGGCGATCAGCGGGCGATCGACGTCGTGGACCGCCTCATGCTCGACGATCGAGGCGAGGCTGAGCGTCTGGTAGAAGCTCAGGCCGAAGGCCTGCTTCTGGCTCATCCGGTCGCCGACCGCCTTCTGGAACCCGTCGAGCATGTCCCGGATGAGCTCCTCGGGCGTCGTGTCCGGAAGCACGCGATACGTCGCCGGCCACAGAAAGCCCTCAAGCGATGCCCCCTGCGGGAGGACGCCGTTGAGCCAGGAGTAGCTGGCAAGCAGCTCCTTCGTCGGGTGTTTGGCGAGCTTGTAGAAATCCTCCGGGTTCATCGTCAGGCCGTCGATCGTCTCGAGCTTGGCCGTGATCTGCTCGAGCCGAAGGCTCGTCCGCAGCGCGATCTCGACGTAGTGGACCGCCGCGGGGTTGAGGAGGTCGTTGACGATCTGGTCGGGTGTCATCGACTTCCGAAGGATGAACGTGCCGGTCGCCAGCTGCTGGGTCAGGCCTCGCTCGGTCGCGAGGAAGACGAATGCTCGCTTGTCGACGAGAAAGCCGCCGTCCTGGAGCCGGGCGGCGATCCCTGCGGCCGTCTCGCCGGGACTCACGACGAACTGGACCTGGCTCGTGTCGTTCGATGCCGGGTCCGTGAGCTTGGCGCCGAGATCCTCGCGGACCAGGTCGGCGACGAACGGCATGCCGAGCGCCGCGGGGTTGTCGGTGGCCCAGCCGACGACGGTGTTCCGGATCAATGGCCGAGCGAACGTGACAAGGGCGGTCAGAACGAGGCCGGCCAGGACGAGCGCGAAGACGAGGAACTTGAGGATGCCGGGGATCCCCGGGCGCCTCCTGCCCGAGCCGTTGTAGCCGTTGTAGCCGTTGTAACCGTTCGACCCGTTCGACCGGCCGCGCCGACCGCCGTCCCCTCCTCCGCCGATCCGGTCATCGGTCGCGCCGCCGTGCCACTCGGGCTCCTCGGGAGCGCGTTCCGCCGGATGGGCCTGGGATCGCTCGCGGGCGCGTCCGCCGGAGCGGATCGTCATTCGGAGGCCTCCGTGTCGCCCGACGGCGTGCCGGCGGCACGGGCGTCGAGCTCGTCCTGCAGGATGATCGCTGCCGCTTCGCGGTCCACCCGGGCGCGATGGGCATCGCGCTGGGTCCGGCTCGGCGGGCCCCCCGAGCGACCGCGTTTCATCGGGCCGAGCCGCTGCTCGGCGAGGTGGCTGGTCAGCCGCTCGTCACGATAGGCCACCTTGGCGCCGAGCATCGGCCGAACGGACTCGACCCAGGCCCGCGTGATGGCGGCCTGCGAGCCTTCGCTGCCCGATGCGTCGTATGGCAGGCCGACGATGATCTCGATCGCTCCCTGTTCCTTGGCCAGGCGGGCGATCGCCTGTGCGTCGATCGCCGGGTCGACATTCCGGCGGATCGTCGTCAGGGGCGTGGCCATCCCGTCGTGATCGGCCACGGCCACCCCGATCCGACGCTCACCGAGGTCGATCCCCAGCAGGCGACTCACGGCGCCGCGGTTCCGGCCGGGTCCGAAACCGTCCCGCTCGACGAGCCGGGGGCTCGACTGGGCGTCGGCGAGCTCGCAGGGGAAGCCGCGTCGTTGACCGCGATCGACAGCC
>DATAQF010000019.1:0-23851 GCA_036264795.1 Candidatus Limnocylindrales bacterium
TGTGGGCGGACGTACGGCACGGCGAGTTCCGTCACGGTCGATTGCCAGCGTCCGAGCCGCGCACCACGCTTGCGGTCCGGATAGGACTCGTGCGGGCCGCGCCCCAGCCATTCGGCCTGCTCGAGGCCCGGGATGGTCGCGAGGACGGTTCCGACACGGGCGACATCGGTCAGCTCCTCCGGGATCACGACCGTCTCGTCGACCCGGATCGCACCCCCGGCGAGCTGCGTCAGGCACTGCTCGTGGCGGATCGTCTGGCCACCGCCGGTCATGTGCTCGCTGCGGATCCGCGTCGCCGGTCCTTCCCGGTCGACCGAGGCGAGGGATCGCGTCAGCTTCGCCAGGCCCCACCCGTCCCAACGGGCCGCAATCCCGCCGATGCGGTCGTTGTCCGTCGGGGCGCGCCACAGCGCGAGGGCGGGCGGCTCGGCGAACAGGGGATGGACGAGTCCGCCTTCGTCGTCGAGCTCGATCGCCCCTTCTGCCGCGGAGGCAACGGCCGAATCCTCGCCGCCGCCCTCGCGCAGCGCGACCTGCGCCCAGCAGACCTCGAAGCCGGCCGGCGCCCACGGTTGCTCATCTCGCGTCTCGAAGCGGATCGTCAGCCAGTCGGCATCGGCTGCCCGCTCGGGGAGGCGTGCGGACCCCGTGTCGCCCGGGCCGACGCTCGGCAGCGGGAGCTCGCCCTCGACGATCGTCCTACCGTCGCGCCAGACCTCGAACCGGGCGCGGAGCCAGTCGATGGACCGCGTCTCCTGTCGGTTCTCGATCGCGAGACCCGCGGTTCCCTCCCGGCTGACACGGACCGGCGCCGCGAGCTGCTTGTGCTCGGACAGGGCCGGCTTCGGCCGTCGGTCCGGCCACACGAGGCCGTCGAGGCAGAAGTTGCCGTCATTCGGCTCGTCGCCGAAGTCGCCGCCGTAGGCCCAGCGCCGCCGGCCATCCGGCAGCTCCTGGATCAGGCCGTGGTCCCACCACTCCCAGATGAACCCGCCCTGGAGACCCGGAGTCGACTCGATCGCGTCCCAGTGCTCGGCAAGGGTCCCGTTGCTGTTGCCCATCGCGTGGGAGTACTCGCACATGATCAGCGGATACCGCTGCGCGCCGGACGTCGCGTGGGAGACGATCGACTCGAGCGTCGGGTACATCGGGCAGGCGAAGTCGCTGGCGTGCTGCTCCGCCGCCCAGTCGAACTTGATCGAGCCCTCGTAATGGAGCGGTCGCGACGGGTCGGCCCGCCGGGCCCAGGCAGCGGCGGCGTCGTGGTTCCGACCGTACCCCGACTCGTTGCCCATCGACCAGGCGATGATCGATGGATGATTCTTGTCCCGCTCGATCATCCGGGACACCCGCGAAACCCACTGGTTGAGGTAGCTCGGATCGTCGCAGAGCGTGCCCCAGAACGCGTGTGATTCGATGTCCGCCTCGTCGACGACATACAGGCCCAGCTCGTCGGTGAGGTCGAGGAAGGCCGGGTCGTTCGGGTAGTGCGAGGTCCGCACGGCGTTGAACCCGAACTGCTTCATCTGGACGAGGTCCGCGCGCATGTCCGCGGCCGACACCACCCGTCCGGTCCGCTGGTCGAAGTCGTGGCGGTTGACGCCGCGGATCAGGACCCGGCGGCCGTTGATCAACAGGTCGCGCCCGACGATCTCGACCCGCCGGAAGCCGACGAGGATCGTCGCCTCCTCGACGACCGTCCCGTCCGGGTCACGAAGCGCGATGCGGAGGGGTGCCAGATGCGGCTGCTCCGCGGACCAGGGAACGACGGAGGAGATCAGGAGCCGCTCCTCGATGCGGCCGATCGCCGGCGGATCGAACCAGCGATGGAGCTCCGGCCACTCGACGTCGCGTTCCTGCGCCGTCCGGGGGGCATGGGCGGCGGTCCGCGCGAGGAGGTCGGCCTCGGCCTGGGCGAACCGCCGGTCTCCGTGGCTGGCCGTCGACGACGGGACCCCGAACCGGTGCGTGTCGCCCGCCAGCTCGACGTCGATCGACCAGCCGTCACCCGGTTCGCCGGAGCCTGCGGCGACATCGACTCGGAGGTCGAGGGTCCCGGTCGAAAGGTCCTCGGTCAGGCCGCCGATCGCCTTGACGTCCGCGAGGTAGACCGGACCCGTCGCGTACAGGAACACGGACCTCGTGATGCCGCCGTGCCACCATTGGTCCTGGTCCTCGACGTAGGTTGCGTCGGACCATTTCACGACCCGCAGTCGGACGGTGTTCGTGCCCGGCCGCACGAACCGCGTGACGTCGAACTCGGCGGCCAGGTGGGAGTCCTTGCTGATCCCGACGTCCACGCCGTTGACGGTCACGATCAGGACGCTCTCCGCCGCGCCGACGTGGAGGACGATCCGCCGATCGCGCCATGCCCCGGGAATCTCGAAGTCGCGCTCGTAGACCCCCGTCGGGTTGTGGTCCGGAACCGTCGGCGGCTGCCCGGGGAACGGCATCTGGACGTTCGTGTATTGCGGGTGGTCGCTGGTGTCCTGCATCGTCCAGCATCCCGGCACCGCGGCTGCGCCCCACTCCGTGCCCGCGTCGGCGTCCGGCGCCGAGAGCAGCTGGAAGCGCCAGGTCCCGTCGAGCTCGAGGCGCCAGGCGGGATCCTCGTGGCGGAGGGCGTGCATCGGGAGCCGCTGCACGCTCGTCAGCTCCGGCGATTGCCACGGTCGAAGTCGAAGGGCCGCCTCGGTCACGTCTCGTCGAGCCAGGAGTGAGCCGGCTGGTATCCGATCAGCTCGTTGGCGCGGTCGATCGCGAGGAGGGTCTCGCGACCCTTGATCGGACGCCGGAGTGGGACGTCGGGAAAGACTTCCGCCATCAGCTCGGCACTGTCCCGCTCCATCACCGTATCGGCGGCCGCCAGGATGCAGATCTCCGCGCCTTTCAGGTCCGTCTCCAGCGCGGCCCGGACGGCGGTCGCGACGTCGCGGACATCGACGTATCCCCACAGGTTCCATTTCCGGATCAGCGGATCCGACTGCCAGCTGGGGAACCGGGCGTAATCCGTCGGCTCCATGATGTTCGAGATCCGCAGGCCGAGGAACGGGATCCCGGTCTGCCGCGAGGTTTGCTCCGCGAGCGTCTCGCCGACGAGCTTCGACAGGGAGTACGAGCTCTCCGGCCGGGGCGTGATCGTCTCGTCGATCGGGGCGAAGTCCGGCGGTCGGTCGAAGGGCAGGCCGAGAACGGTCTCACTCGATGCCCAGACGACCTTCCCGACGCCCTCAGCCGCGGCCGCGTGGAAGATGTTCCAGGTGGACATCGTGTTGTTGCGGAACGTCTCTCCCGCCGGTCGAAGGCCGGGCGCCGGAATCGCGCCGAAATGGACGACCGCGTCGGCGCCGTGGACGACGTCGTGAACCTGGCCCTCGTCGGTGAGGTCGGTCAGCAGGAAGAGGTCGTTCGGCGCGCCGTCCGGGACGAGATCGACGTTGACGACGTGGTGGCCGTGCTCGCGGAGGTCGCGAACGACCCACCGACCCCCTTTCCCGGTGCCACCCGTGACGACGACTCGCATTCGGACGATCCTCCCCGCTCTAGCCCTTCGACGAGCCGAGGGTCAGCCCGCTGATGAAGTGCTTCTGGAGGAAGACGTAGACGAGGATCGTCGGGATCGCCGCGAGCAGGGCGCCTGCGGCCAGCAGGTTCGTGTTCGTGAAGAATGCCCCCTGGAGGTTGTTCAGGGCCGAGGTGATCGGGCGCTTGTCACCCTTGGACATCAGGAGAAGCGCCCAGAAGAAGTCGTTGTAGATGAACGTGAACTCAAGCGTCGCCAGCGCGGCGAGGGCCGGCCGGCAGAGGGGAAGGATCACGTTCCAGTAGATCCGCCAGACCGACGCCCCGTCGGCGAGGGCCGCCTCCGTCAGCTCGCGCGAGAGCGTCTTCATGTAGTTGCTGAGGACGAAGACGCAGAACCCGGTCTGGAACACGACGTTGATCAGGATCACCCCGAGGTACTGGTCATAGAGGAGCTTGCCGTTGTCCGCGGGCGGCCACGGGATCAGCGTGTAGAGCCTGAAGAGCGGCACGATGATCACTTGGGGCGGCAGCAGGTTGCCGGCCGTGAAGATCATCAGCGCGACCAGGTTGAAGCGCCAGCTGAACCGAGTCACGGCGAAGGCGACCATTGACGCCACGAACAGCGTGACGATGACGGCCGGCACGGCGATGACCAGGGAGTTCGCGTAGGCCCTCGGGAACCCTCCCTGGTTGAACGCGTTCACGAAGTTGTCGAGGGTGATCGTTCCCGCGACCGAGATGTATCCGCGGGCGAGCGTGTCGGCGTAGGGCCGCAGCGCCGTATAGATCGCCCATAGCAAGGGGAACAGCCACGTCACGGCCATGAACGTGAGGAAGGCGTACAGGGCGATCCGCCGCGGACGGATCGGCCGGTGGTTCACGCTCGCGATCGTCGTTCGGCCGGCCTGGCTGACCGCGGTCAACGTCGTTCCTCCCGCATCGTCCTGGAGAGGAAGAGGACGATCGGAACGAGCGAGATGAGTAGCAGGACCACCGCGATGGCCGACGCGAATCCCACCCGGTTCGACTCGCTGATCCCGTTGTTCGTGATCAGGGTCGACAGCAGCTCGAGCCCGTTCTTGCCGCGGTTGATGATGTAGACGATGTCGAAGGCGCGGAGCGCCTCGATGACCGTGACGACGACGATCACGATGTTGATCGGGGCCATGACCGGGAACACGACCCGGAAGAAGATCTGCCGCTCGGTGGCCCCGTCGACCTTCGCCGCCTCACGGAGCGCCGGGTCGACGCTCTTGAGCCCGGCCAGGTAGATGACCATGATGTAGCCGACGTGGCGCCAGCTCGTCGCGACGAGGGCCGCCCACAGGTTCAGGCTCGGGTTGCCGTACCAATCGATGAGATTGTTGTTGGCGGTTCGGCCGAGCGCGTTGTTGATGAACCCCTGTTCGGGGGCGTACTGGAGCGTCCAGATGATCCCGATCACCGCGAGCGACAGCACGACCGGGAGATAGAACACGGTCTGGTAGATCCGCGAAGCGCGGAGCTCGCGATCCAGGAGGACGGCGAAGAAGATCCCGATCGGCGTCGCGACGAACATCAGGAATGCCAGCCACAGGATGTTGTGCTGGAGCGCCGGCCAGAAGAACGGGTACGCGGTGAACAGCGACTCATAGTTCTTCAGGCCGATGAAGTTCTTGTCGGTGATGCCGCCGATCCCGTTCCAGTTCGTGAACGAGAAGACGACCGAGACGATCGTCGGGCCCCAGATCAGAGCGAGGTCGAAGAGCAGCGGCAGCCCCACCATCAGGCCGAGTGTCAGCTTGTCGCGCCGGGTGAGGAGCGTGTACCTGCCCCGCAGTCGCTTCACGCCACCGGAAAGCGCGACCCCCGGCGTCCCGGCCTGGGAGCCGGAGACGTCGGGGGCGACATCAGCGAGGTTGTCCGCCATGTTCGCGGCGCGTCGATCAGTCGGCCAGGCGCCGATCAGAGGCTACAGGGTGTCCCAGAAGTCCTGGATCTTCTTCTGGAGCGCGGCGACGTCCTGGTTCGGATCCTGGAGGAACTGGAGCAGGAAGGCCTGCATGCCGTTCGGACCGGCGAAGTTCGGGTTCGTGTCGCGGTCGAGGAACTGGGTGATCCGCTGCGCCTGGCCGATGACCTCGGCGGCCTTCTTCTGGAGGGCGGTGTAGTTGCTCGTATCGGCGTCCTTGGCCGCCGCGATGTTGCTCTTGTCGGCCGAGACCCAGGCGACCTGCGTCTCGGGCTGGCCGAGATGCTCGACGAACGCCTTCGCGGCATCGACGTTCTTCGGTGCCTTGCTGAGGGCAAACCCGTCGATCGGAGCGTCGAGCGCCTTCTCGGCGTCGTACTGCGTCCCGAAGTCCGGGTACGGGAAGAAGTCGAGGTCGTCCAGGTCCGCCTGGCCGGCTTCCTGGAACTGCTGCGACGTGAACATCCCGTGGAAGTACATGGCGGACTTCTTCTGGACGAGCGATGTCGACGCGTCCTGCCAGATGCGGCCAGCGGCCCCGGCCTGGTGGAACGGCAGGATCTCCTTGAACGTGTCGAAGACCGTCTTGACCTTCGGGTCCGTCCACTTCTCCTTGCCGGCCATCAGGTTCACGTGGAAGTCGTAGCCGTTGAGCCGGAGGTTGAGGATGTCGAACGTGCCCATCGCGGGCCAGCCGTCCTTGTCGCCGAAGGCGAACGGCGTCAGGCCGTCCTTCTGGATCTTCGTGGCGAGGGTCTTCATCTCGTCGAAGGTCTTCGGGATCGTGTAGCCCTTGTCGGCGAACAGGCTCTTTCGATAGAAGACGGCCCACGGATACAGGTAGATCGGAACGAAGTACTGCTTGCCGTCGTCGCCGGTGGACCCGACCTTGAAGGCATCGGTGTAGTGCGGGGCGAGCTTCGTCCACACGTCGGTGATGTCCGAAGCGAGGCCCTGGGCCGCGAAGAACCGCATCCGGAAGCCCGAGAACCAGGTCCAGACGTCGTCCGGGGTGCCCTGCAGGTACGAGCTGATCTGGTCCTGGAAGGTGCCGTGGTCGACCGTGTTGATCTTGACCGCGATGCCGGTCTTCGCCGTGAACGAATCCGCAGCGGCCTGCATCGCCTTCTTCGGGACGGCGTCGGAGTAGTTCGACCCCAGCGTCACCTCACCCGACAGGCTTGCTCCGGCGGCGGCTGACGACGAGGCCGCCGACGAGCCGGCCGGCGCCTGCGATGCCGCGCCAGCGGTGCTCGGTGCGGTCGACGCCCCGGACGGTCCGCAGGCCGCGAGAAGGCTCGGGACGGCGGCCAGCCCGGCCACGCCCGCGATACCGCTCAGAACCTGCCGGCGGCTGAGTTGAGGGTTGCTCGGCGACGGCTGGTCCGGCGTGCGTGGCGCCTCGGCGTTCGCCATGATCTCCTCCTCTGACCCGTCCTTTCGGGACGATTCTGCCCATGCGAACAGCGGGGGTAGGGGCCGGTCGGATTGTCGGTGCGGCGTCGGGCGAATGTCAAGACTTCGGTGAGAAGTTTTGTTCGATCTCGTTGACTTGTGGGTGGATCTGACACATTCTCTCGCACGAAGACCCGGCGCCGGCCAGGGACCGAGAGAGGATCGATCCGCGTGACCACCCGTCTCCTCACTGCTCGAAGGGACGTGGACCCTGCCTGACATGCTCGCGCGACAACGCCAGACGCTGATCCTCGAGCGTGTCCGCGGCGACGGCGGAGTCCGGGTCGCGGAGCTCGCCCGCGACCTCGGCGTGTCCGACATGACCGTCCGGCGTGATCTCGAAGTTCTCCACAGCCGGGGCCTGATCGAGAAGGTTCACGGCGGCGCGACCGCGCTTCCGGGAAGTGCCCTGTTCGAGCCGGGGTTCGCCGCCAAGTCGAGCCTCCAGGAGGCCGAGAAGGAGGCGATCGCCGATGCGGCAGTCGGCTTGATCGTGCCGGGAACGGCGATCGGGGTGTCCGCCGGGACGACGACGTATGCACTTGCCAGGCGACTGGTCGACATTCCCGGCCTGACCGTCGTCACGAACTCCGTGCCCGTGGCGGACGTGCTCCATCGAGCCGGTCGGAGCGATCAGACGATCATCCTCACCGGCGGAGTCCGCACGCCATCGGATGCGCTCGTCGGTCCGTTTGCCGTCGCGGCACTCCGGACGGTCCACCTCGACCAGGTCTTCATGGGCGTCCACGGGATGGATCCGCGGTCCGGATACACGACCCCGAACGTCCTCGAGGCCGACACCGACCGGGCGCTCCTCGCGAGCGCCCGCCGCCTGATCGTCGTCGCCGACTCGAGCAAATGGGGCGTGATCGGCATCAGCTCGATCGCCCGTCTCGACGAAGCGGACACGCTGGTCACCGACGGTGGTCTCGGCCGCGCCGCGGGGGACCTGGCCCGCGGGGCGGTGCGCGAGCTCATCGTCGCACCGATCCCGGGTGCGTCGGCCTTCAACGCACCGGGCTGACCGAGCCGCGAACGCTCGACGCGCGTTCGTTGCACAAGGCTTGCCTTGAATGATACGGTCTTTGGTGTCAAAGACTGGATCAATCGAGGCGATGCACGACCTCCGGCCGCGTCCCCTGATCTACGAAACCGTCGTCGAGTCGCTCAAGCGCGACCTCCTCGCCGGCACCCTGCGAGCCGGCGACCGGCTGCCGACGGTCTCCGCGATGGCCGAGCGAATGGGTGTCGCCCGGGCGTCGGTCCGGGAGGCCTATCGGGTTCTCCAGAACATGGGCCTCCTCGAGATGACTCGAGGACGGGGCACGTTCGTCGCCGGCCTGCCGACGCCCACGGACACCGTCCTTCGCCAGTTCCAGCTCGGCGACCGGCAGAGCTTCGCCCATCTCTTCGAGGCTCGGCTCGTCCTCGAGCCGGCGATTGCCGCCCTGGCCGCGCAGCGCGCGTCCCTGGCCGAGGCGGAGGCGATCGTCCTGACCGCCCGGAATCAGGAGCGGCTGCATCGCGAGGGCCGCGACTTCGTGGAGCCCGACATTCGCTTCCACGACCTGCTGCTCACTGCCGCCCACAATCCGGTCGTCGGCCGGATGATGTCCGCGGTCAACGAGCTCCTCGTCGACAGCCGGCGACGAACGATGCGGATCCCCGGAGCCGCCGACAAATCGACGAACTACCACCTCCTGATCGCATTTGCCGTGCGGGATCGCGACCCCGATCAGGCGAGCGCGGTCATGGAACAGCACGTCCGCGACGTCGCCCATGACGCGGGAGCGCGTGGCCGATCCGGGGTGAGACGCGCCGGCTCCGCGATCCGCGCCCGATGAAGGCGCTCGTCTTCCGGGGTCCCGGGGAGATGCCGCTGGAGGATCGTCCCGATCCGCACCCGAAGGCCGGCGAGGTCGTCGTGGCCGTCCGAGCGTGCGGCATCTGTGGCTCGGACGTTCACGGATATGCCGGGGCGACCGGACGCCGACGAATCGGCGTCGTCATGGGCCACGAAGCGGCCGGCGAGATCGTCGAGGTCGGGCCGGAGGTCGCCGCGGCGGCGATCGGTCAGCGGGTCGTCCTGCGCTCGATCCTGTCGTGCGGGCGATGCGACCGTTGCGAGCATGGTCAGCCGAACATCTGTCTCGAGCGGCACGGTCTGGGGATGCATCTGGACGGCGCGTATGCCGATCGGATCGTCGTCCCGGAGGCGCTCGTCGTGCCCTTGCCGGACGCGCTCAGCTACGAGGACGGGGCGATCGTCGAACCCCTGGCGGTCGCGATGCATGCAGTGAACATCACCCCGTTCGGGCCGATGGACTCCGTGGCGATCGTCGGCGCGGGAGCGATCGGCATCCTGACGCTCCTTGCCGTCCGGCGCCGCGGAGCCGGCCGGATCCTCGTCACCGATCGCGAGCCGCATCGGTTGGAGCTTGCTCGGTTGCTCGGTGCCGACGAGGCGATCGACGTCGCCACGGAGGATCCGGTTGCCGCGATCCGCGCGGCCACGGATGGGCGCGGGGCCGATGCCGTGTTCGAGGCCGTCGGCATCGCTGCGACCGTCGCCCAGTCGGTGGCTGCCGCCAGACCCGGCGGCCACGTCACGTGGATCGGCAACTCCGCGCCGGAGGTCGACCTCCCGATGCAGCAGATCGTCACGCGTGAGATCACGATCCGGGGCGCCTACGGCTTCGTGGACGAGTTCGAGGACGCGGTCGAGGCGCTTGCCGACGGGCGGATCGACGGGCGGCCGATCATCGAACGCGTCGCCGCCCTCAGCGACGGACCCGAGCTCTTTCGCCAGCTCGCGGCCGGCAGCCTGGCGGCGGTCAAGGTCATTCTCACGCCGAACGCGGCCTGAGGCCGACCCGAGACGTGGTGCGACGAACCGGCCGAGGTCGCGCCGACGACACGATCCGTTTCGGGATCGTCGGTCCCGGGATGGTCGGCCGGGTCCACGCCGAAGCCCTCGGGCGCATTCCCGGTGCGACGCTCGTGGCGGTCGCCGGAAGTCGGCCCGGCTCGGAACGTGCGCGTGGCCTTGCCGCCGCCCACGGCGCGCGTCTCGCGAACGACGTCGAGGATCTCATCGGCGATCCGTCGCTGGATGCCGTGATCCTCTGCACGCCGCATCCGCTGCACGCCGAGCAGGCCATCGCGGCCGCGGGCGCGGGGTTGCACGTCATCGTCGAGAAGCCGATGGCCCTGACGACGGCCGACTGCACGGCGATGATCGCCGCGGCGGAGGGGACCGAGGTCCTGCTGTCGGTCATCAGCCAGCGCCGCTGGTACGAGCCGGTTCGACGCGTCAAGGCGGCGATCCACGAAGGTCGGATCGGTGCTCCGGGTCTCGCGACGATGGAGCTGCTCGGCTGGCGCGGTCCGGAGTACTACGCCCTCGATGAGTGGCGCGGGACGCGAGATGGCGAAGGTGGCGGCGTGCTCGTCAACCAGGCGGTCCACCAGCTGGACCTCCTGTCCTGGTTCCTCGGCCGCGCTCGGGAGGTCGACGGCTGGACGGCGAACCTGAACCATCCCGAGATCGAGGTCGAGGACACGGCGATCGCGGCCGTGCGTTTCGAGAGCGGTGCGCTCGCCACGATCACCGCGAGCAACGCGCAGCGCCCGGGGCTTCACGGTCGGATCCACGTCCACGGCACGAACGGCGCGTCCGTCGGCGTCGAGACCGACCGCGGGTCCTCGTTCGTGGCGGGCATCTCGCTCCCGAGCGAGCCGCGCAATGACGTCTGGACGATCCCGGGCGAGGAAGCCGAGCCGGAGCGCTGGCTCGTCGAGGACCGATCACGGCTCGCCGGCGTCGACGTCGCGAGCCATTACCACGAGCTGCAGCTGCGCGACATCGTGTCGGCCATTCGCGACCGGCGGTCCCCCGCGGTCGACGGCCGCGACGGGCGGGCCGCCGTCGAGCTGATGGCGGCGATCGACGAGGCGGCGCGGAGGGGCAGCCGGGTCCGCCTCGGCCCCATCGATGCCGTCCGCGGATGAGCCGCTTGCTGGTCCTGTCCCACCCGCTTCGCCCGGACGCGCCGGTCTGGCCCGGCAACCCGCCGGCCGCGACGATCGAGCTCGTCGATTCGATCGCCCGTGGCGACATCGACAACGCCACGCGCCTCGGGCTGTTTTCACACTCGGGCACGCACGTCGACACGCCGTGGCACTTCAACGCGGACGGTCCGGCCGCGTGGCAGCTCCCGCTCGAGGCGTTCGTCTTCGACGCGCCCCGGCTCATCGAAGTCCCGGCGGGCGAGGACCAGCTGATCGGCCGGTCGGACCTCGAGCCGCACGCGGCGGCGGTGGGGGAGGCGGACCTGCTCATGCTCCGGACCGGCTGGTCGCGTCACCGGGCGAGCGATCCGGTCGCCTACGCGGAACGGGGGCCGCTGCTCCATCCCGACGCCGCCCGCTGGCTGATCGACGACCATCCGCGCCTCCGCGCGATCGCGACCGATGCGATCTCGATCGGGGCGCCGCGGTTCCCGCAACCATCCATCGACACCCACCACGTGTTGACGGGCGTCGGCCGCAGCGACGGCCGGTTCGTCCTGATCTACGAGGACGTGAACCTCGTCGCGGAGGCAGCCGGCGCCATCCGGGTCCTCGCGTGGCCGCTGTTCATCGAGGGCGCCGACGGCAGTCCCTGCACGATCGTGGCCGAGCTGCCGGACTCCACCGAGTAGGGACGGCGAGCGTGCTCGCCCGATGCGGTGTCCGCCGCGCTCGGGATCAGGGGTTCGGGCCGGTCGAGCTCGCGGCGCCGGCCGCCTGGTTGCCGCCGCGGACGAACAGCGGTCGCGTCCACATCCGGGCGTTGACGAGGGCGATTCCGGCGATCACGAGGACTGTCCCGAGGAGCGTGCTCGGTGCGAGGGGCTCCTGGAGCACGATCGCGCCGAGGGCGATTCCAACGATCGGCAGGAGGTAGGCGACCATCGACGTCCGCGTGGCGCCCCACCGGCCGAGGGTGCGGAAGAAGGCGAGATACGCGAGGCCCGAGCCGAGGAGCCCGAGCCACACGACGGCGAACAGCGCCTCGGGCGCGGGCACCGCGGCGAGCGGGTGCTCGGTCGCGAAAGCCAGGACGCTGATCACGACGAGCCCGAAGAAGACCTGGAAGAGCGCCGGAATCATCGGTCGCAGCCCGTGAATGTGGGCCTTGGCGTAGACGGCGCCGATCGCGTACGAGATCGTCGCGCCGACGAGGGCAAGCTCGCCGAGGCTGTTCGCCGAGCCGATCTGGGTGACGTCCAGGCCGACGAGGACCGCGATGCCAACGAACCCGAGCGCCAGCCCGATCACGCGGTTGACCGTGATCTGCTCGCGCAGGAAGAGCGCGGCGATCACGATCACGAAGAGCGGGACCGCCCCATTGATGACAGCCGCGAGCGACGAGTCGACGACCTGCTCGGCGTACGTGATGAGGGCGAAGGGAATCGCGATGTTCACAACGCCCATCACCGCGAGGTGGCCGTACATCCGCGGATCGCGGGGGAGCGGCTCGCGGAAGTACGCGACGACCGAAGCGAGCAACGCGGCGCCGATCGCCAGCCGGAACGTGATCAGGGTGAACGGCTGCAGCCCGTGGTCGACGCCGATCTTGATGAACAGGTAGCTGCTGCCCCAGAGGAACCCCAGGGCGAGGAAGACGAGCCAGTCGATACGCGAGCCGCGGGTTGTCATGGTTCCTCATGATCGCAGATGTCCGGTCTGTTGGCCTATCCGGTTGGGCCAAGTCTCGCCGGCCGGATCGCGTGACGTTCACCGGTCGGAACACCACTCGGCCGTCTGCGGTTGCGTCATCGTCCACCTCAATTCGGACAGGGCCCGACATGTATCAGGCGGCGACCCTCCGGGCCCGTTACGATCGCCCGACGAGGAGGCACGATGCGGCTCTGGGGCGGGCGGTTCAGCGAGGACAGTGACGAGCGGGTTGCCGCGTTCGGGCGTTCGATCGACATCGACCGCGAGATGGCGATCGACGACCTCGACGGATCGGTTGCCCACGTCCGCGGGCTGGGCCGGGCTGGGATCCTGTCCGACGACGAGGTCGCGACCCTCGTCGCGGGGCTGGCCGATCTCCGCCGTGACGTCGAGGCGGGCGAGCTCCGCTGGGACCCGGCGCTCGAGGACGTCCACCTGAACCTCGAGGCCGCCCTGACGGAGCGCCTGGGCGCCGTTGCCGGCAAGCTCCACACGGGTCGATCGCGCAACGACCAGGTCGCCACGGACCTCCGGCTCTGGACCCGTCGGGCGATCGACCGGCTCGATGCCGGGCTCGTCGGGTTCGAGGAGGCACTCGTCGATCTTGCCGAGCGCGACGGCGACACGATCATGCCGGGGACGACCCACATCCAGCCCGCCCAACCCGTGCTTCTCGCCCATCACCTCCTCGCGTACGTCGAGATGGCCGAGCGGGATCGAGGCCGCCTGGCGGACGCCCGGCGCCGCCTCAACGTCAGCCCGCTCGGGAGCGGCGCGCTCGCGGGCGCCGGCTACCCGCTCGATCGGGAGGCGACCGCGGCCGAGCTCGGGTTCGACGGTGTTACCGCGAACTCGCTCGATGCGGTCGGCGATCGCGATTTCGTCGTGGAGACGCTGGCCGCCGTCGCGCTCGGCATGGTCCACCTGAGCAGGCTCGCGGAAGAGATCGCCTGGTGGTCGAACCCGCGCTTCGGTTTCGTCCGCGTGGCCGATTCGTATTCGACCGGCAGCTCGATGATGCCGAACAAGCGCAACCCGGATCCGGCCGAGCTCGTTCGCGGCAAGAGTGCCCGGACGATCGGGGCGCTGACCGCGGTGCTCGGTCTCCTGAAGGGACTGCCGCTCGGCTACCAGCGCGATCTCCAGGAGGACAAGCCGCCGCTCTTCGGGGCCGTCGCGACGTACGAGGCGTCGCTCGGGGTCATGGCCGGCCTCGTCGCGACGCTCGCCATCGATGCGGCGCGGATGCGGGCCGCGGCCGACGAGGGATATACGACCGCGACGGCCGCCGCCGATGAGCTTGTCCGGCGTGGCGTGCCCTTCCGGGCCGCGCACCACATCGTCGGGGAGCTCGTCGCGCAGGCCGAGCGTGAGTCGACGCCGACGCTCGCCGGCCTGTCGGACGCGGCGTTCGTCGAGGGGCTCCGCGTCGCCGAGGATGCGACGGCGCGGTCGCTCGCCGACGTGCCGGGGATCGCGGACGCGATTCGAGCCGCGGCGTCCGTGGAGGGCGCGCTCGCCGCGGCCGACGTGATCGGCGGCACCGCTCCGAATCGGGTCGCCGAGGCTCTCGCGACGGCGCGTGCGCGGCTCGCGGGCGAGACGGGCTAGGGACCCGCTCGCCGTCAGAGCTCGAGCGTCGTCGCGATCGTCACGTCGCGGACGAGATGCGGGTCGCGGGCCCAGGCCGTCGCCAGGATCAGGTGGAACGCCGCGGAGGCGCGGCCATGCGGCAGCTCGATCGTCGGGAGCGGCGTCGCGGGGAGGCTGCCCTGGAAGTCGATGACCCGCTCACCCTGAACCTCGAGCGCTGGGACGACCGTCGCCGCCCATGCAGTGATCGTCTCGTTCTTGCCGCTCGAGACCGTGGCCTCGACGTGAACCCGGATCTCGGCGCGGATCTCCTGGAGCTTGCGGAGCTCGGCGGTCCGGAGGATGACGGAGCCGTGGAACGGAGAGCCGGAACACAGCGGCAGCGGGTCGAGGGTGATGGCGGCGGAAAGATCGCCGGCTCCTGCATCCGCCTCCGGGTAGAGGGCGAACTCCCCGACATCGACCACGCCCGCGCGGAGCAGCGCGACCGGCTGGACGACCGTCACGGGTGCCTCGATGCTGCTGTCCGGCCAGCCCGGCCGGTCGAGCTTGGCCTCGAGAACCCAGGTCATTCCCGCGACCTTGGCCTCGAGGCTCGCGGGACCGAGCGGCGGGACGGGCATCTCGAACGGGAAGGTGCGCGTATCGCCGCGCCCGAGCTGGACCGGTCCCGAGAGCTGCACCGGCTCTCGCCTGAGCTCCTGTTTCGTGGTCACCGTCCGGGTCGTCGTGTTGCCCTGGGCGTCGGTGGAGTGCTCCTCGTGCTGCCAGTGCTCGACGGCGATGAGCGCGACGACGAGCGCGCGTGCGTCGACGTCGCCTCCGGACGTGATGGTGACGGTGCCCGACGTCAGGCGACCCGGGATCAGGCGATCGCGCTCCAGCGTGAGCTGCCATTCGACGCCCTGGCTCGAATGGCGCCAGCTCGCGTTTATCGCCGTCCCGTCTGGGGTCGTCACTCGGGGATCGTAGGGGTTCGCGATCTCGAGGATCGGGCGGTCGTACCATGCGGCCATGCTGTCGCCCGATACGATCCGCGAGGCACCGAAGGCTCTCCTTCACGACCATCTGGATGGTGGGCTGAGACCGGCGACGGTCATCGACCTCGCCCGGGAGTATGGCTACGAGGACCTGCCGACGACCGACGTCGACGAGCTCGCTGCGTGGTTCCGGCGGGGTGCCGACCGAAAGTCCCTCGAGCTCTATCTCGAGACGTTCGCCCACACGGTCGGCGTGCTCCAGGAGCGCGACGCGATCATTCGCGTTGCCGCCGAATGCGCCGAGGACCTCGCCGCCGACGGCGTCGCATATGCCGAGGTCCGGTACGCCCCAGAGCTCTCGACGGAGCGGGGGATGACGCTGGACGAGGTCACGGAGGCGAATCTCGAGGGGTTCCGGATCGGGACCGAGCGGGCCGCCGCGGCCGGCCATCCGATCGTCATGAAGATGCTCGTGACCGCGATGCGCCAGGCGGCGCGCTCGGTCGAGGTCGCCGAGTGCGCCGTTCGCTGGCGCGACGCCGGCGTCGTCGGGTTCGACGTGGCGGGCCCCGAGAAGGGCTATCCGCCGACCCGGTATCTCGACGCCTTCGAGTACATCCGGAAGGCGAACTTCCACATCACGATCCACGCGGGCGAATCGTTCGGGCTGCCGTCGATCTGGGAGGCGCTTCAATTCGCCGGCGCCGAGCGGCTGGGCCACGGCGTGCGGATCGTCGACGACATCAACGTCCGCGACGACGGCTCCGTCGAGCTCGGCCGCCTGGCCGCGTTCGTCCGGGATCGACGGGTTCCGCTCGAGATGTGCCCGACCTCGAACGTCCACACCGGCGCGGTCGCAACGATCGCCGACCACCCGATCGATCTCCTTCGGCGGCTCCGCTTCCGGGTCACCGTCAACACCGACAACCGGCTGATGAGCGGGGTCACGATGTCCTCGGAGTTCGCCGCCCTCGACGAGGCGTTCGCGATTGGTCTCGGCGAGATGGAGTGGCTGACGATCAACGCGATGAAGAGCGCGTTCGCCCCGTTCGACGAGCGGCTTCGCCTGATCAACGAGGTCGTGAAGCCGGGCTACGCGCGCCTGCGAAGCTCGCAATCCCGGGTCGTGGCCACGGCCCGATGACATCCGTGGAGGGCCCCGGGACCGTTCGACTCGGGATCATCGGGACGGGCCGCATTCTCGATCGCTTCCTGCCGGGAGCCCGGCGATCGACGGCCGTCGAGGTCCTCGCGATCGCGAGCCGGGACGCGGATCGAGCCCGGGCCGCGGCCGCCGCGCGTGGAATCCCGAACGCGTTCGGGTCGTACGAGGCGCTTCTCGCCGACCCCGGTGTCGACGCGGTCTACATCTGCCTCCCGAACTCGATGCACCACTCGTGGACGATGCGAGCGCTGGCGGACGGCAAGCACGTGATCTGCGAGAAGCCCTACTCGACGGACGCGGACGAGGTCGACGCGGCGCACGACGCGGCCGATGCCCGCGGCCTCGTTCTCACCGAGGGCTTCATGTGGCGCCACGGGCCGCATGCGCTGCGCTTCGTCGAGGAGCTGCCGCGGATCGGTGAGCTTCGGACGATCCGGACGACGTTCAGCTTCCAGATCGGCTCCGACCACGATATTCGCCTCGATCGCGAGCTGGCGGGCGGGTCGCTGATGGACGTCGGGACCTATTGCGTGAGCGCGTCGCGGCTGCTCGCCGGGCGTGAGCCCGTGGCCGCGCTCGGCGTCGCGTGGCCGGCGCCGCCGGCTGTCGACGAGCGGTTCAGCGGGCTCCTCGATTTCGGCGAGGGAGTGGTCGGCACGCTGACATCGGGGTTCCGGAGCGAGCACTCGGGCATCGAGGCGATCGGATCGGATGGCTCGCTCCGGCTGGATGACCCTTTTGCCGGTCGCGCGACGAAGCTGGTCGGTTCCGATGGCTTCGTGGCCGACATTCCGAAGGTCGATCCCTACGAGCTGGAGCTCGATGACTTCGCCGCCGCGATCCGTGGCGAGCACCCCGTGCGGCTCGGCCGGGCGGACATGCTCGGGCAGGCGCGGGCCCTGGGCGCGCTCTACGAATCGGCGGCGACGGGCCGCACCGTCCCGGTCTGAGGGCCGGAGCCCGCCGGTTCGACGGTGGTCGGCCGGTCCGCTCGCAGCGAACCCGGGTCAGTCGGCGTGGAAGATCTCGGGGATCGTCTTCCACCAGGCGCCGGCCTCGCGGTCGGGGAGCGGCTCCTGCATCGGGTCCGTCAGCGACCACCAGCGCTGGGTCTCCGGGTCGGCGGCCATCGCCGCCATGTCGGCCGCGAAATCGTCGCCGACGTACTCGAAGTAGGCGAAGAGCTCGGCCCCGTCCCGGAAGATCGTGTAGTTCTCGATGTGCGAACGGCGGATCTGCTCGAGGACGCCGGGCCACGGCGCGGCGTGCAGCCGCTCGTATTCGTCGATCGACTCGGGTCGGACGGCGATCCGCTGGCCGAACCGCCTCACCGTGCCGCTCCCGCAGCCCCCGACGTGGCAGCCGCTGCTGCAACTTCGTCCGCGATCGCCCGCCACTCGTCACCGTCCGGGAAGCGGTAGCGGGCGAGCGACTCAGGCCGCATCTCCGCGCTGTAGCCCGGCCGCGTCGGCAGGACGTACCGGGCGTCGCGGATCGCGACCGGGTCGAGGAAGTGCTCGTGGAGATGGTCGACATACTCGATCATCCGCCCGTCGAGCTCGCCGCTGATCGCGATGTAGTCGATCGCGGAGAGGTGCTGGACCAGCTCGCACAGGCCGACTCCGCCCGCGTGCGGGCAGACCGGCACGCCGAACTCCGCGGCCAGCAGCAGCACGGCGACGACCTCGTTCACGCCGCCGAGGCGGGCCGCGTCGATCTGGCACACGGACAGCCCGCCGGCCTGGAGGAACTGCTTGAACATCACCCGGTTGTGGACGTGCTCGCCGGTCGCGACCCGGATCGGCGCGACGGCGCGGGCGATCGTCGCGTGGCCGAGGATGTCGTCGGGCGAGGTCGGCTCCTCGATCCAGTACGGGTCGAACTCGGCGAGGCGGGCCATCCACGCGATCGCCTCCTCGACGCCCCAGCGCTGGTTCGCATCGACCGCCATCATCGCGTCCGGCCCGATCTCCTCGCGGACGATCCGCGCTCGCCGCCGATCGTCATCGACGTCCGCCCCGACCTTGAGCTTGAACCGCGTCCAGCCCTCGGCCAGCGCCTCACGGCAGAGCCGGCGGATCTTGTCATCGTCGTAGCCGAGCCAGCCGACCGAGGTCGTGTACGCCGGGTAGCCGTCCCGTCGGAGCTCCGCCTCGCGCTCCGCGCGCCGGGGGGCGAGCGCGCGCAGCCGCTCGAGAGCCCGCTCCGGCGGAAGGGCGTCGGAGATGTATCGGAAGTCGACGAGGGCGACGATCTCCTCGGGCGTCATGTCGACGATCAGCTTCCAGAGCGGCTTGCCCGCGGTCTTCGCGAACAGGTCCCAGGCCGCGTTGACGACGGCCGCCGTCGCGAGGTGGATGACCCCTTTCTCCGGCCCGATCCAGCGGAGCTGGCTGTCGCCGACGAGCTCCCGCCAGAACGCGCCCATGTCGGCGAACAGGTCCTCGGTGCGCCGCCCCAGGACGAGCGGGCGAAGCGCGCCCACCGCGGCGACGACGACGTCGGTTCCACGTCCGATCGTGAACGTGAATCCGTGCCCCTCGAGGCCGTCGTCCCCGTCGGTCCGGATGACGACGTAGGCCGCTGAGTAGTCGGGGTCCGGATTCATCGCATCCGATCCGTCCAGCGTGCGCGAGGTCGGGAATCGGACGTCGAGGACGTCGAGCTCGGTGATGGTGGGCATCGCTACCCCTTCAACGCCCCGACGAGGATGCCCCGCGTGATGTACCGCTCGAGCGCGACAGCCATCACGACGACGGGCGCGATCATGATGATGATCAGGACCGACATTGCCCACCACTGAGGGCCACGAGTCGCATTCTGGGCCGCGACCTGGAGGGGCATCGTCTGGGCGTGAGCGCTCGTCAGCACGAGCGCGATCAGGAACTCGTTCCAGGCGAAGATCAGGACGATCAGGAACGTCGCCACGAGTCCCGGCACGGAGATCGGCAGGACGATCGAGCGGACGATCCGGTAGACCGAAGCGCCGTCGACGGCCGCCGATTCCTCCAGCTCACGAGGCAGCGAGGCGAAGTAGTCGCGCATCAGCCAGACGACGATCGGCAGGTTCGTCGCAACGTAGGTCAGGATCAGGGCCGCGATGTTGTCGAGCAGGTGGACCTGCTGGAACAGGACGTACAGCGGAACCGCGACCGCGATCGGCGGCAGGATCCGCTGCGAGATCAGCCAGAAGGCGATGTCGCTGTTGCCGAGCGAGCGGACGAAGCGCCGCCCGATCGTCTGGGCCAGGATCACGAAGACCGCGATGCCGGACGCGATCGCGATCGGAGGCGGCGTCCCGGCAACGGCCGCGATCGTCGCAAGGACGAGCGAGCCGACGAACAGCCCGATGATTCCGACCCGCGGCCGGTATGTGAACCGGACCAGGGCATAGGCCGCGAGCGAACCGACGATCAGGGCAATGACCGAGCTGCTCAACCCGACGATCACCGTGTTCATGTACGGCCGGATCGTGTCATTGCCGAGGTCGAGCAGGATGTACTTCCAGGCGTCGAGCGTCGGCTGGAAGTCGATGAACGGAAAGTAGAACGGGCCCTTGTCGACCTCGTACGGAGTCTTGAACGAGGTCACGAACAGCCAGTAGATCGGGAACAGCACGACGAACGCCCAGGCGAGCAACAGGATGAACGCGCCGATCTTTGCCCGCGGCGACAGGTCGGTGGCGGAGCGCCGCCGGAACGGGTTCGTCATGCGAGGTCCGTGACCCGGCGGCGGACGAAGCTGACGTAGACGGTCGCGACGACGGATACGAGAATCAGGAGCAGATACGCGACCGCAGCCGACCTGCCGAGGTTCAGGGTGTTCCAGTCGATGTAGGCCTGGAGCGTCATCGACTGGGTCGCGGTGCCGGGCCCACCGCCCAGCAGGATGTTCGGCATGTCGATGATCTTGAAGCCCTCGATGATCCGGATGAGGACGATCGTCGTCGTCACCGGCAGCAGCGCTGGCATCGTGATGTGTCGGAAGCTCTGCCAGCGGCTCGCGCCGTCGACGAGGGCAGCCTCGCGGACCTCCTGGTCGAGGCTTTCGAGCGCCGCGAGCAGGACGATGAACACGAAGGGCGTCCACTGCCACGTATCGCCGATGATCACCGCGAGGCGGGCGAGCCAGGGATCGGTGACCCAGGTGAAGTTGCGCAGCCCGAGGGCGACCCAGAGCGGCTCGAAGGGCCCCTTCGAGGTGTCCGTCATCATCAGGAACATGTAACCGACGCCGACTGGGGTGATCGTCAGGGGGATCAGGAAGAGGATCCGGAAGGTGCGTCGCCACGGCACCTGCTGGACGGCGAGCAGTGCCAGCCCGAGGCCCAGGCTGAGCTGGATCAGGATCCCGGCGAACACGAAGATGAGGGTGACGACGACCGAGCCGGGTCGCCCGCCGTCACTGGCCAGCGTCTGGACGAGGAGCTCGACGAGCCCGATGAGCATGACGCCGCCGGCAAGGCGCAGCGCCAGCCCGACGGGTCGGACCGTCCCGCTCCGGGCCGCCCGGACCAGCCCGAGCGCCGTGAAGGCCACGACTCCGAGGAGGATGGCCCAACCGATCGCGTTGGGCGACTTCAGAACCCCGAGGAAATGCGATCGCTCGAGGCCGAACAGGAGCTGCTGGTAGTTGAAGAAACCGATGAAATCGAGATCGACCTTGCCCGGGTTGAAGACGAGCTTTGAGACCGAGAGCGCGAGGGAGGCGACGAGGGGGAAAAGGGAGAGGACGAGGATCAGGAGGACGGCGGGCCAGATGAACAGCCACCGGGCCGCGCCGTCCGACCGCCACGAACCGAGCGTCTCCGTCGCCCGACGGGCGGCGTTGCGCCGCGGAGCCGGGCCCGAGGGACCCGGCTCCGCCAACGGCTCGTCGATCGCGCTACTTCTTGATGCCAAGACTGGCGGTATAGGCAGCGAGCTGCTTGTCCTTTCCTGCCTGGTCCGTGATGCCATTCCAGCCGTCGGCGATGGCCTGCTCCGTGCCGCCTTCGTCGAGCTCCTTCGCAAGGTACTGGGCGATGGCGGTGTCGAGCACGTCCTGCTCGTACTGCTTGGTCTGCGGGATCCGAAGGTCCAGCACGAAGTTCTTGTTGTTCAGGCTGGTCTTGATCGCACCGAGGTAATTGTCGGTGGCGGCCTGGCTGAGGCCGGCGGCCAGCCACGGAGCGGTGTTCGTGAACTGCGAAGTTCGGTACGGGTTGAAGCCGGTCTTGCCCAGCGTGACGTCAATGCCCGACTGGGCCGGCGCGCTCATATAGGAGAGGAAGTCGTAGGCCGCATCCTGCTGGGCCGGCGGCGCCTTGGCGTTGACCGCGCCCGACCAACCGCCAAAGGAGCCGAACGGCGCGTAGTTCACGCCGTCGACCGCGTCCGGGCAGGTCGTCGCGTCGCACGGGACCAGCTTGCCGGTCGCCCGATCGAGGACCTGCTTCCAGCCGGGTGTGATCGTCGCGCCGGTCTTGTCCTGGGCGTACGTGCCGGGCGTCAGGGTCCCGATGTCGCCCCAGTCCATCGTCAGCGCGCAACGGCCCGTCGTGAAGAGGCCGCGCGAGCCGCCGACGTCCATGTTCAACTCATCCGGAGGCCCGAAGGTCGCCGTCTTCGCATAGGTCTGGAGGGCGAGGGTCATCGCGTCGTTCTTGCCAAAGAGCGGGTTCATGTTCGTCGTGTCGAAGAACGCGCCCTGGCTCGTGCCTTTGCTCTGGAGCAGCCCGGCCGCGAGCGAGATGATCCACCAGTAGCTCTGGGCGCCCTTCTTCTTCGCGATGCATGAACCGTAATCCGGCTGCCCGTCGCCGTTGAGGTCCTGGCCGTTGTACTTCTGGGCGATCGTGAGGTAGTCGTCCCACGTCGCGGGCGGCTTGAGGCCGTCCTTCGTGAGCAGATCGGTCCGGTAATAGACCATGTGGAAGTCGCCGTCGAGCGGGACCGTGTAGTTCTTGCCGTTGTAGACCGAGTTGTAATCACGGAAGAACGGGACGATGTCCTGCTGGTTCAGCTGTGGATCGTTCTTCTCCCGATCCGTCAGGTCGAGCAGGTAGCCAGGCCCGACGAAGTCGCCCATCCACTGGGGGTTGAACACGTAGCCGTCGAACGAGTTCGTTCCGGTCGACGCGTCGAGGAGGGCCTTGTCGTAGATCGTCTGGAAGCCAACCGCGACCACGTTGACGTGGCCACCGGTGAGCTTCTCCCAGTCCGGCGCGCGCCGCTGGAGCGGCTCCGCGATCTGCGGTCCGTTGAACGTCAGGATGTTGACGCTGATGCCGGCGAACTTCGTGCCCGGGGATGCGGCAGCGACCGAGGCCGACGCGGCGGGAGCCGATGCCGGAGCGGAAGCCGGCGGGGCCGTTGGCGCTGCCGACGACGGCGACGGACTGGCCGAGCTGTTACAGGCGGTCAGAACGAGAATCGGGATGATCGCTGCCGCGACCATGCGGTACCGCGACACTACAGACGCCCTCCTCTTGACACCCGGCGCCGATCGTCCAGCATACTGAACAGACGGCGGTATGCTGGCCAGTATGCCGCCGCCACCAATAAAGTCAAGATACAAGACGCGGTTCAGCCGGCTGGCCGGTACGACCGTCCCCGACGAGGTCGAAGGAGTCCCGGCCATGCTCGAATCCGCGCCGATCATCGACGAATCCGCCGCCGAGGCGGAGTCCCTCGCACCGGCTGTCACGCGCGCCGGAGCAATCCTCGATCTCCTGGCCGAGAACGCCGGCGAGGCCGCGGGACCCAGCGAGCTGGCCCGCCGCCTCGGCCTGCCGAAGTCCTCGATCGCGAACATCTGCAACGCCCTCGCCGACATGGGGTTGGTCCGGCGAATCGGTACCGGCTTCGCCCTCGGTCGGAAGCTCGCCGAGCTCGGCGGCGCCTATCTGGCCTCGGTGGACCAGGTCCAGGAGTTCTACGACGCCGCGCAACTCCTCCCGACGGGGTCCGTGGAGACCGTCCAGCTCGCGATCCTCGACGGGCTCGAGATGACCTATCTGGCCCGGCACGACGGCCGCCAGCCGGTGCGGCTCACGTCGCAGATCGGGCGGCGCCTCCCGGCGACGGTGACGGCGACGGGCAAAGCCGCCCTTGCGTCCCTTGACGACACTGAGCTTGAGCGCCGGCTTGCGGGCATCCTGGAGCTGCCGACGTTGACCTCGAAATCGATCGGGTCCGTGGCGGCCCTCCGATCCGAGCTCGCCGTGGTGCGTGAGCGCGGCTATGCGATGGACGACGAGGAGACCGTCGAAGGGGTCGTGTGCTTCGGGGTCGCGATCCCCGGTCGGCGCCCCGGCGAGGGGCCATACGCCGCGAGCATCACGCTCCTCAAGGTGCGGGCAACCGACGATCGTGTGCCGCTGCTCATCGACGATCTGCATCTCCTCGCCGGCCGCCTCTCGGATCCGCTGCGCGCCGATCGCGCCCGTCGGTCCGTTGCGGTGCCCGGCGCGGGTCA
>DATAQF010000223.1:0-5886 GCA_036264795.1 Candidatus Limnocylindrales bacterium
ACCCGAAGGCGCCCTGATCCGGCTGGCCGCCCCCGCCGCGTGGCGCCCCGCGCGTCGCCCGCGCGCGCCGCCCGCGCGCTCCGCCGGCGGCGATCCCTCCAAAAGATCAATTCGTGATGAGCGAGCGTGGAATGTCACCGCACTGGGCGATCCTCGCCGGATCGGCGCCCCGAGCACGCTCACTCATCGGCCGTTGATCTCATCCGCGGATCGCCTGACCTTCAACCCGCGAGCCGGACGAAATCGATGTAGTCGACATAGGGAGCCGCCGATCGTCGACCATCGATTCGCGTTGGGCGAAGCCAGTTCGAGCGGCGCGATCGTGGATCGATCATTGCCAGTCCGCTTTCGTTCGGCAGCGGAGCGGTTCGGAGGATCGCCGCGCGCAGCGCATCCGAGCGGACCGGAAAGCTGGAGCCGAAGACGTCGCGATTGACGGAGATCAATCGGTCGTTGGCCGCGCTCTGGAGCACCAGCAGGGCGGCTCCGGCGATCTTCGGGCGCCATCCGAGCCGACGGGCCGCCACCCACGCCTCCCGGCGGTACCAGTTCATCGTCCGCTCGATTGCACCCACGTCGTGAATCTCGGACTTGACTTCGATCACGCAGAGGGTTGCAGTCACGGGCTCGAAGGTGAGCAGGTCGATCCAGCCGCGTGATCGATCTCCACCGATCTCCACTTCACGCGCAACGAGCCAGCCGGCGGCCTTCAGCCTCCTCTCGACGTGTGCTGAGCAGAGCGAATGGACGAGATCGCCCTGACGGCGCGGTGCGATGCCCGGGACGTCGATCGCGAGCCAATACCGGGCACCCATCGGCGCCATCAGGCGTTCGATGGTCGACAGCCGCACGTCGTCGATGCGCGTTCGCTCGATCAACGAGATGCGGGACTGTGGCACGCCCGTTCGCCGGCTCAGCTCGCGCTGGCTCCAGCCACGTTTGAGCCGTTCTGTCCGGACAGCGTCAGCCAGGCTCGACAGCACTTGGCGCCGCGAGCCGAAGCGATCCATCGGTCGAGATGTAGCACCGGACGCTCATCCGCGGCTTATCTGCCCTACTTGCGATCCCTCCCGGAGATCAGTTGGACACCAACGAGCGCGGACCATGTGACCGAATCCCGTCGGACGCGTCCTACCGGGCATCAGCCACGCTCCTTCGTCGCAGATTGATCGCTTGGGCGGATCGCCTGGGCGGATCGCCCGCGACCTTGGGCCTCGGGGCCGGCTCGGCTATGCTCGGAGCCATGCTGAGCGGGCGATGCTGAGCGGCGGACCGGGCGGGCACGAGGCGGCGCCTCGGATCCTGATCGTTGACGACGACCCGAACCTGCTCGTGCTCCTCGCTGACCAGCTCCGCGCCGACGGCTACGAGATCCAGACGGCTCGCGACGGCGACGAGGCGCTCCGCCGCCTCCGGACGTCATGGCCCGACCTCCTGATCATCGACATGATGATGCCGAGGATGGACGGCCTGAGCCTCGCCCGTGAGATCAAGGGCCGTGCCGACCTGCCGATCATCGTCCTCTCGGCGATCGACGCGGGCGACTCCAAGGCCGACCTTCTCGACGAGGTCGCCGAGGACTACGTGACCAAGCCCTATCACTATCCCGAGCTCCGGGCGAGGATCAATCGGGTCCTCCGACGTCTCGGCGACAAGGTTCCGCGCCAGAGCCTCGTCCTCGGGCCGGACCTGACGCTGGACCTCCACCGCCGCGAAGCGACCGTCGGCTCGCAGGTCGTCCAGCTCACGCCGACCGAGTCGCGGCTCCTCTACGCCCTTGCGGCGAACCTCGGCACGACGGTCACCACGGACACCCTCCTTGCCCGCGGCTGGGCGGAGACCGAGGACGCCGATCCGTCCTACGTCTGGGTCACGATGCGACGGCTCCGTCAGAAGGTCGAGATCGACCCGAACCGACCGGTCCACGTCCAGACCGTCCGTGGTGTCGGATACCGCCTCGTCTCGAAGGATCCAGCGCCGGCCGAGGCGAGCGGCAGTGACTGAGCCCGGCCGGGTGGCCGCGGCGACCGACGAGCGGCCACCCAGGGACGGGTCGCTCACCGAGCGCCTGGCGACCGACCGGACCGCGACCGGGCTGGCGGCCGCCGAGCCACCCCACGACGAACGTGCCAGCTTTGCCCTCAATCTGTCGTTCCGAACACGGCTGACGATCGCCCTCGTCGCCGCATCGATCATTCCGCTCGCCGGCTTCGGGGCGCTCCTGCTCGTGCTCGATCCGGCGGCCGGCCAGGGAGGAACGCTGGGCCGAGTCCTGCTCTTCATCCTCGTCGTGGCGGCGACGCTGGGAATCCTCCTCGCCTATCTCCTCGCCGCCGACCTGACCGCGCCGCTGCGGGCGATCGCGGCCGCGGTCGAACGCACGTCGGCCGGCGACCTCTCGACGCCGATCGTCGTTCCCGGGGAGGACGAGCTCGCCCGGCTCGCGGACAGCCACAATCGGCTCGCCGCAGATCTGGAGCGGCGCAACCGCGAGCTCGGTCGGATCCTCGAAGCGATCCAGACCGGCTCGCCACGCGACAGCCAGGACTTCATCGCCGGTCGGGCGGCCAGCGACGCTCGGAATGCCTTCGGCATGATCGATGCCGTCGTGCTCCTCGTCGACCCGAGGGAGATCCCGACGATCGAGCGAATTCCGGGCGAGTCGCTGCCGATCCGCGCCGTGCTCCGAGCCGGCGGCGACGAGCTCGGCGTGCTCGTGGGGCGGATCGCCGCGACCCGGGTCTGGGAGCGAGCGGACCAGGACCTCCTCGAGCTGTACGCGGGCGAGGTCGCGGTCGCGATCCGGAATGCGCAGCTGTTCGCCCGGGTCGAGTCGCAGAACAGCCAGCTCCTCGAGCTCGACGCCGCCAAGGACGATTTCCTCCGGGGCGTCAGCCACAACCTCCAGACGCCGCTGACGAGCATCCGCGCCTACGCGGACCAGCTCGCGCGCGACCAACCGGATCGGCGTCTCGGAATCATCGCGGAGCAGACCGATCGCCTGTCCCGGATGGTCCGTCAGCTCCTCACGGTGACACGGCTGGAGTCGGGCGCCCTGCGGCCCCGAAGCGAGGTCGTGGCCTTGGCCCATCCCGTGCGAAGGGCCTGGGAGGCGCTCGCGGCGGATGTTCCGTTCACGGTCGAGGACCGCTCGGACGGGTGGCTGGCGGTCGCCGACATCGATCAGCTCGACCAGGTGCTCTGGGCACTCCTCGACAACGCACTGAAATACGGCGAGCGCTCGCCGATCGCGGTCGAGATCGCGCCCGAGCCCACCGAGAGCCGCCTGCGCCTCACGATCTCGGACCGTGGCCCCGGGGTCGCCGATGGCGATCGAGGTCGACTGTTCCGCCGGTTCGAGCGCGGCGCGGACCGCACCGCCGACGACGGGAGCGGGTTGGGGCTCTACGTGTCGAGGGAGCTGTGCCGCGCGATGGCCGGCGACCTCGTCCTGCAGCCGCATCGCGCCGGCAGCGGGGCGGCATTCAGCGTGTATCTCCCCGGAGAGCCGCCCGAAGAGGCCTGATTCGCCGGTCGGAGGTCGCCAACGACGGCCCGGGACTTTCGTTAGGGCCGGAGGCCCGATCGTCCCTCCGACGGTGCATCGCGACCACACTGAAAGGTTTGCGGCAAGGTGTGCGGCGCTATCATCGCGCCACGGATTCTGGTCCGTAAGTACCGCCGGGGACCCATACGATGCACCCTCCCACGTGGCTGCGGGCTGCGCCGTCGCGCGCCCTCGATCGCAGTCCAAGGTCAGGACGAACGCGTCGCCGCGCACGAGCGCAGGCCATGGTGGAGTTCGCCCTGCTGGTCCCCGTCCTGCTGCTCCTCCTCGTGGTGGCGATCGATTTCGGTCGCTTGTTTGCCACGTTCGTCGCGGTCAACAACGCCGCGCGAGAGGGCGTTGCGTTCGCTTCGGCCCACCCGACACAGATCACCTCGGCCGACAACGCGGATCCCGACAACGTCACCTACCGGGCTCGCCAGGAAGTCGCGAACCCGTCCGATTCCCGGTTCACGGCGGTCACCGTGGCGACCCCGAGCTGCAGCCCGTCGCCGTGTCCGACCGTCCTGGGAACCGGTGGTGGATCGACGATCAAGATCACGGTCTCGACGCCGTTCGGGTTCTTCACGCCGATCATCTCGGCCGTCCTCGGCTCGTCGATCAGGCTCTACGCATC
Source organism: Candidatus Limnocylindrales bacterium (assembly GCA_036264795.1). Taxonomy (GTDB): domain Bacteria; phylum Chloroflexota; class Limnocylindria; order Limnocylindrales; family CSP1-4; genus CF-46. Next base: position 4,185 of record DATAQF010000223.1, read on the forward strand.
CGCCACGGCAGTCGTGCAGTGACGCCCGTCTCGGGTCCTGCCTCGCGAGTTCGCCGGCGATCCAGCGGTCAGGGATTGGTGGAATTCGCGCTCGTGCTGCCCTTGTTTCTGCTGATCATGCTCGCCCTCTTCGACACGGGCAAAGGCGTCTACTCGTACAACACGGTGTCGCAGGCCGCCCGCGAAGGCGCGCGCCTCGCGGCTGTCGAGGCGAGCTGGATGGGGCTCAGCGGCGCGAGTTGCACGGCGCCGGTTTGCCCCGCGAATGCTGCGACTCTCAAGTCGGACGTCCTCGCCGCCGTCAACCGGATGACGGTCGGGATCGGAACGATCCCGAGCGCAAATGTCTTCGTCCATTGTCATGCCGCCGGGACGAACACCCCGGCTTCGCCGGCGACGTGGAACGGTTGCGCGTCGGCAAATCTGAGCGGGAACGTCGTCACCGTCCGGGTCGACTACACCTACGCGCCGATCATCGGCGCCTTCTTCCGGTGGGCGACCGCCGGAACGATGGCGCTCTCGGCCGCCACGACCATGGCCGTCAATTGAGGGACCGATCGATGCCAGACAAGGCGGCGTCTCGCCGCACCGAGATCCGGAGTCGCGAACGCGGGCAGATCATCGTCGTGTTCGCCCTCGGCCTGACCGCGATGATCCTCGCGCTGGGCCTTGTCGTCGACGGAGGCTACGCGTGGGCGCAACGTCGAGCAGCCCAGAATGCTGCCGACCTCGCATCGCTGGCGGGGACCCGAATCGTGGCCTTGAAGCTGGCCGGTGCGACGGTCGACGGGACCGCCATTCTCACGAGCATGAACCAGGTCAACGCAGCCAACGGCGTGCCGAACGTCTCGGCGGGCGGGGCCGTCTATGTCGACAACAAGGGCACTTCGCTTGGAACTGCCGTCGCGAATGGCCAGCCGATCCCGGCTGCCGCGCGGGGCATCCTCGCGTCGACCGCCAGGACCTGGCGGCCGTACTTTCTCGGGCTCATGGGCGTCTCCACGTGGTCGGCGAGCGCCGAGGCCATCTCGAAGGCCGACCTCAGTCGGATCGACGACGTTCCCGCGGGAGACTTGCTGCCCCTGGCGATGCCGTTGAACAGCGTTCCGGGCAACGTCTGCCCTGAAGGAACGCCCGCGAGTTCCTGTACCGCGGTCAACGTCGCCGCAGGATCGGGTTCGGGCCAGTTCGGGTGGATGAGCTGGAGCGGCGTGGGAAACGCCGTCTACACCTGCGACATCATGACCCCGCCCCTCGACAACCCGGCGTACAGCGTCCCAACGAACGGCTACATCACGATCCCCGGCAACACCGGAGTGAGCGCATCGAGCTGTTTGAAGAGTGCCTTCCAGTACTGGATCGATTCGGGCGCGACGATCTACGTGCCGATCATCTCGCCGGGCCCAGGCCCGTGCCCGTCGAACTGCTTCCCGGGAACCAGCACGCCGTACCCCGTCACGTCACAGGGCCACGGCTCAAATGTCACGTACAACGTGATCGGCTTCGCCGGCTTCCAGCTCACGGGCTGCGATGGCAGCACCGATGCGTCGAAGTGCAAGATCGACAACATCCAGGGCGTCTACCGCCAGGTCGTCTTCAACGGCCCCACCGGCGCCGGCAACCCAGGCGGCTCAACGCTGACGGGCACGGCGATCCAACTGGTGAAGTAGCCCCCGGCGAACGGTCGTGCAAAACTGCATCG
>DATAQF010000026.1:0-4294 GCA_036264795.1 Candidatus Limnocylindrales bacterium
GGTAGACGCCGGCTGCGGCCCCGCTCGTCACGATCACGCAGACGAGGCTGACTCCCACGGCCTTGATGAGGGCCAGCCCGAATCCCAGTGTGAGGAGCGGCACGATCAGGATGCCGCCTCCGAGTCCGAGGAGCGATCCGAACAGGCCCGCGGCGAATCCGCCGCCGATCATCAGCAGCCCGTCGATCATCGCCGGGCTCCCCGTTCCGTGAACCGCGCCGGAGCGCGGCAGCCGGAGCTCAGGGGCGGAGGTGCTGCGGCGCGTACGGCAGCAGGGCCACGATCCGGGCCCGCTTCAGGGCCACGGCCAGCTCGCGCTGGTGCTCGGCGCAGGTGCCGGTTTTGCGGCGCGGCTCGATCTTCGCCCGCTCGGAGAGGTAGCGGCGGAGGCGGTTGACCTCCTTGTAATCGATCGACACCGTCTTGTCGGCGCAGAAGGCGCAGACCTTTCGGCGGCGTCGGTCGCGGTAGTAGTCGTCGCGCTTCTTCGATCTCGTCGGCGGCATGGAATTGGATCTCCTGGAATTCGGCGGCCCGCGGACCGCATGGGGTTGTCAGCTGAGAAACGGGTCAGAACGGCAGGTCGTCGAGCTCGCCTTCGTCGAAGTTCCCGCCGCCACCGCCGCCGTTGCCACGGGCGCCCGCCGGTGCTCCGGCGGCCGTGCCGGCCGGGGCCGCACTCGTGAACTGGCCGCCGTCGCCGTCCTCGCGGTTCCGCTTCTCGAGGTTGACGAGGCTGTCCGCGGTGATCTCGAGCGAGGTCCGCTTCTGACCGTCACGGCCTTCGAACTCGCGGGTCTTGAACCGTCCTTCGACGAAGACCTTGTTGCCCTTGCGGAGGTTCTCCGCGGCACGCTCGGCGCGATCGCCCCAGACGCTGATCCGGAACCAGTCGGTCGCCTCGACCCACTCGTTGGTCTGCTGATTCTTCGTGCTCTGGTTGACCGCAACATTGAACTGGGTCACGGGCCGGCCGCTGGGCGTGTACCGCATCTCCGGATCCGCGCCCAGGTTGCCGATGATCATCACCTTGCACAGGGCCATCGTCGTGCTCCTCAGTCGATCGCGGCCGGCGCCGCTTCGGTCTCGGATTCGTCGATCCGCTCGGTCCCGTCGTCGTCATCCTCGTCCTGCCCGATCGGCAGGCCGGAGTCGTCGGACTCCTCGGCGCCGTCGGCCTGGCCGTCCTGGCGTGCCGGGCGCGCCGGTCGCTCGTCGCGGGTCACGAGGTGGCGAAGGACCTCTTCAGTGATCAACAGGCTCCGCTCCGTCTCGGCGATCACGTCCCCGGGTGCCTCGAACAGGACGATGTGATACGAGCCTTCGCGGTATCGATCGATGGGGTACGCCAGTCGGCGTCGGCCCCACGGCGCGACCTTCACGATCTGGCCGCCGCCGGTGACGATCTGGCGGGTGGTGCGGTCGATGACCGCCTGGGCCTTGTCGTCCGGAACGTCCGGACGGAGGACCAGCATGAGTTCATATCGGCGCATGCGCCAGCCAACTCCTTCCCATGGGAATTGTCCCGCTGACGGCGGTCGCCGGCGCGGAACCGAAAGGAAACGAGTCGGAGTGTAGCACGAGGCCTCTCCGAGCCGACCCGATTGCCACCGGATCGGCCGTTGCCCGATGTATCCTGCGGCGGTCGGTCACCGGGGCCGGCCTGCCCAGTGCGCACCCCCGATCCGCCCTCGGAGATCCCTTGCCCGCCAGCACGATCCTTCTCGTCGAATCCGACGAGGCATTTGCCAGGACGATCGCGACCGGCCTGACCGGCGTCGGCTATACGGTCGTCGTCGAGCCGGACGCCAACGCGGCCATCGGCCGCATCGCCGCAAGCCAGCTCGTGATCATCGACCTCGTCAGCGGCGAGAAGTCCGCCATCGATCTCTGTCGCGAGATCCGGGCAAACCCCGCGATGGCCTCGATTCCGGTCCTGTGCGTGAGCCAGGCCGACGATGTCGAGGACCGGATCCGGTTCCTCGAGGCCGGGGCGGACGACGTGGTCGCAAAACCGTTCGACGCGCGCGAGATCGAGGCTCGCGTCGAGGCGCTGCTCCTCCGCTTCCAGCGGTCGAAGGACCTCACGGCCGTCGTCTCGAAGGACGGCCTCACCGTGACCCGGACCCACCGGATCGTCGCGGTCCACAGCCCGAAGGGCGGCGTCGGGACCTCGACGGTGGCCACGAACATCGCGATGGCCTCGGCGCGCCGCCGACCGGATCGAGTCGTCATCGTCGATCTCGACCTCCAGTTCGGGCAGATCGCGACGCACCTGAACCTGATCCCACGCCAGACCCTCGCGGACGTCGTCCGCGACGAGGCCGCGGTCCGCGAGCCGGAGCTCCTCCGGACGTACGCGACGCGCCACGACAGCGGCCTTCACGTCCTGGCCGCACCGAGCGGACCCGAGATCGCTCAGACGATCACCGCCAATCACGTCGACCGGATCCTCACGACCCTGCTCCAGAGCTACGACCAGGTGGTCGTCGACACCGGCTCGTGGCTCGACGAGCGGACGCTTCGCGTCTTCGAGCACGCCAACAACATCGTCTTCGTCCTCAATCCGGAGATCCCGGCCCTCAAGGCGATGAGCGCCCTCGTCGAGTACCTGAGCGAGTCAGGCACCGTCGCCAACAAGTCGATGTTCGTCCTCAACAACACGTTCGGGCGGGAGATCCTCAAGGTTCGCGACGTCGAGACGGCACTCGGCACGAAGGTCGAGATGGAGCTCCCGTACGACCCGTTCCTCTATCTCAAGGCGGTCAACGAGGGCATCCCGATCATCCTCGGCGCGCCGCAGTCCGCGGCGGCCCAGAAGCTCGTTGCCCTTTCGGACACGGCGTTCGGGGCGAACGGCGTGGGCCTGCCGCCGCCCGCCGCGGAGAAGAAGAAGGGGCGCTTCGCCCTCCGCCGCCGGTAGGAACGGGACGCTCGGCGCGCACCTCCGCGCGGACGGCGCGCGGCCGGACGATCCGCCCCGACCGGGCAGCCGTGGTGCCGAAGCAGGGGTTCGAACCCTGACGCCCTTGCGGGCAGCGGAGTTTAAGTCCGCCGCGTCTGCCTGTTCCGCCACTTCGGCACTCCGGTCATCGTAGCGGGCGCGGATCGGGCCGCCGGCGCGACCCGTCGTGCGGTCGTGGCATCCTGACCACGTGTACATCCCCGACCACTTCCGTCCGAGCGACGACGACATCGCCGACCTGCTCGAGAACATCCGGGCCGCCGATCTCGTCACCGCCACCGCCGACGGCCTCCTCGCGACCATGCTGCCGTTGATCTACGAGCCGCCCGGCACCACTGAGGCCGCCGGCGAGCACGGCCGGCTGATGGGCCACCTCGCCCGCAACAACCGGCAGTGGAAGGTCCCGCCGATCGGCGACGCGATGGCGATCGTCCGCGGCCCGGATGCGTACATCTCGCCGGCCTGGTACGCCACCAAACGCGAGCATGGCCGGGTCGTCCCGACGTGGAACTATGTCATCGCCCACGTCCGCGGCCGCCTCATCGTCCACGACGACGTGGACTGGATCGAGGCCAACGTTCGCGCCCTTACGGAGCGTCACGAGGGGCGCCGCCGATTGGCCGAGCAATGGTCGGTGGACGACGCGCCCGCGGCCTACATCGCCGGCCAGCTCAAGGCGATCGTCGGCGTCGAGATTGCGATCAGCCGAATCGAGGCGAAGTTCAAGCTGAGCCAGAACCGTTCGGCCGATGACGTGGTCGGGGCGATCGAGGGCCTCGTCGCGACGGGAGACTCGACATCCGCGGCAACGGCCGTCGAGATGCGGGCCGTCGAAGAGGCCAGGGACCGGTAGCCTGACACCACCCCGGGCCGAGCCCGCTGCCCTGGCCCGTGCGGCTGCTCGCAGGTTCGTGGGGCGTGCACATGCGACGAGTTGGACGTCGTGCGGGCCTGGAGCTGCGCGCTTTTCTCGCCGGACGTGCACGAACCGACAATTCCGGGCTTGCGTACGCGATCTGCGCTCGCCGTCGAGGTGTCGCGACATCTGACAGGTCGCATGTGCACGCCGGACGATAATCGGGAGGCCACGAGGAACGCTCGGACGCCCTCCCTACTCGTCCTGCGACAGGATGACCACGGAGTACGGCCCGAGCCCGACGCCGATCCGCTGCGGCATCCCGTCCTCCGCCTCGGCCTCGCTGTCGGCATCGAGCGAATCGACGGTCTCGAACTCGGGGTCGTACCCGTCCCAGTCGCTGTTGAAGCGGACCCGCCACCGCCCGGCCCGCGGCACGCCCACGAGATACGTGGAGTAGGCGTTCGCCGAGA
>DATAQF010000243.1:0-3631 GCA_036264795.1 Candidatus Limnocylindrales bacterium
GCTCATGAAGACATGGACGAGGTCGACGATCCGCACGGGGACCACCATCACGGCGCCGCTGCCCATCCCCATGAGCACCCCGACCCCGCGATGGCCGTGGCGGGCGAGCACAGTCACGGCGGGGTCCGTCACCGCCACGTGCCGCCGGCCGGCAGCACCCTGAGCTGGCGAGGGCTCTTCGTCCTGGGACTTGCCGGAGGGCTCGTGCCGTCGACGTCGGCTCTCCTCATCCTGATCAGCTCGATCGCCGCCGGACGTCCCGCCTTCGGACTGGTCCTCGTCGTCGCATTCGGCCTTGGGATGGCGCTCGTGATGACCGCCGTCGGTCTGGCGATGATCCTCGCCCGCAGCCGCCTGGACCGGATGCCGCGGAGATCGGCGCTGGGTCGCTTCGCGACCGCCGCGCCGCTGGTCGCGTCGGCGGCCGTGATCGGCCTGGGTCTCGTCCTGACCTGGCAGGCAATCAGCGGCCGGCCCGTCCTCTGACCAACGTTTCGGGCGCCAGGTCAGGCGCCGCCGCGTCGCCGTCGGCGAGCGCTGCGGGCCCCGCGGGCGTCAGACCGCGGTGATCGCCTCCGCGAGCCACCGCCGCAGCCACCAGCCGACGATGAGCGCCCCGCTTGCCGGGACCGCGGCACCGATCGTTCCGATCAGGAGCATCGCGACGAGGAGCCAGCGTGCGTCATCGACGGCAGTCGGCAGCGCATCGCCCCCGAGACGCCCGGCGAGCGCCCGCGTCTCCGTGGCGAGAGCGGCGAGCGAGGTCGCATTGACCGACAGGGCGGTCCGGTTGGCGGTGAGGTTCGTTGCCACCGCGTCGAGCTGGCCGTCCAGGTCGCCGAGCTGGCTCGCGATCTGGCCGAACAACCCGGCGAACGATGCCAGGGGACGGCTGCCGAGGATCTCGATCGCGTTTGCCTGCGTTTCGACCTCGCGGAGGCGGGGCACGATGACCCGGAGGTCGGCCGCGGCCTGTCCGAGCGCGACCGTGCTGCTGTCGACCGTCGCCCCGATGCTTCCCGCCGATGCGGCCGCATCGTCGAGAACGGTCGCGGTCCGCTCGAGCGCGGCCGCGGCGCCGCCGACGTTGTCGCGGAGCCCTGCCGCCAGGCTGTTGACGCGGCCGAGCCCGAGGACCAGCGCCAGAATGCCGATCGCGGCGACGACCAGCCCGATCGTTCCGTAGACGATCAGGACGCGGGCGAGTCTCCGGACGCCGGGCCGGAGCGTCGGGTCGACGATCACCGGATCGTCACGCAGAGCTCGTTTCCCTCCGGATCCGCGACGACCGTCCAGCGGAAGGTGCCGAGACTGTGCTCGGCGAGGACCGAGCCGCCGAGATCGACGAGCCGGGCGACCTCGGCCTCCATGTCACCCGCGTCGAAGTCGATGTGGGCGCGGTTCTTGGATGTCTTCGGCTCGGGAACCTGCTGGAAGAGAATGTCGAATCCGACTGTCCGGTCGGCGGGCGCCCGGAGGGCGACGAACTGGTCGTTGATCCGGTGAGCGCTCCAACCCAGCGCGGCCTCCCAGAATGGGACGACGACGGAATGATCGGCGCAGTCGATGACGACGTTGTGAGGATGGAGATCCGGCCGAGTGACCTCGGGCTCCATGCTCATCGGCGCGTCATCAGCGCGTCACCGCCACGAGGAGCGGGCGGCGTCCGGGTAGAGCCGAACCCGGCGGAAGGGCTCCCGACCACGAGAGCGCGAGACGAGGTTCGCACGCTCCGCCATCTGGTGCTGGAGCCGCCGGATATAGGCGTTCTGGGGCGAAAGCTCGACGGGCTCGGCCCCGTTGAGGACGGCACCGATCGCGTCCTCGGTCTCGCGCAGCGCGGCTTCCCGCGGATCGATCTCCAGCGAGAAGATCGACGTCAGGCTCGACTGCATCTGGGGGATCGTGTTCGACTTCAGGACATAGATCGGCAACGCCCGGTCCTCGGCCTCGCGAAGCATCGGCGTCTTCTGCTTGTATTCGTTGCGGAGCGTCATCACGACGTCCGCGTCGTCGACGTCGCGCGCGATCTGGACGGGCAGCTGCAGGTCGCGGACCGCCTGCTCGAGTCGCTTTCGACTGATTCCCTGCGGCAGGATCCGGAGCGTCGGCAGGGGGGCCCCGCCGGGGACGAGAACCGCCTCGCCGCGCTCTCCCTCCTCGATTCCGATCGGCGCCGTCGCGAGCGCGTCTTCATCGTCAAGGTCGTCCGCGTTGACCGGGCCCGTGCCTTCGTCGGCGTGGAGGGCCGTCAGCGCACGCGAAGCCTGGTCGCGCCACGCCTTCTGGCGCTCCAGCTCGCGCGCCTCGCGAGCACGCGTGTCCGGAACGGGCGGCGCGCCACGCTCGAGCGGGCCGCGGTCCGCGATCGTGCCTGCGATGAACGGGGCGTCGTCGACCCTGGGCCCATTCGAGCCATTCGGCGGGATCGCGAACCGCTCACCGGGGATGACGCCTGCCGGTCCGCCCTCCGAATCGGAGCCACGCGGCGCGGTCTCGCGCCCGGAGCCGCCACGCGTCTGTCGCCAACCGCCGCTCGCGCCGGGCCGGTACCCGGAGCGGAACCCCGGGCCGCCGCGCTCGGCCTCCCGATAGCCGCCCGTCCGATAGGGCCCTTCACCCCGCCAGCCGGGCTCCATTCGCCACGGCTGACCCGACCCGACCAGGCCGGCGAACCGCTCGGCGCCGATCTGCTCGCGTGGCGACGGCCGGGGGCGAGCCTGGGAGCGGTGAACGCCCTCCTCATCGCGCCAGCGCAGCTCGGGGGCGACTGCGTCGCCGCGGAGCAGCGAATCGACGGTCTCCGCGACGTCCGGGTGGACCGTCACGCGCTCGCGATCCTGGATCTCGATGATCACGTCGAAGGTCGGCGGGGCCTTCCGCTCGAGAACGCTCTTCTGGGTCCGCCGGCGACGCGCTTCCTCGTCGCCGAGGGTCACGCTCTGGATCCCGCCGATCAGGTCCGATAGCGTCGGGTTCAGCATCAGGTTGTCGAGGTTGTTGCCGTGCGCCGTGCCGATCAGCTGAACGCCGCGCTCGGCGATCGTCCGCGCGGCCTGCGCCTCGAGCTCCGTCCCGATCTCGTCGATGACGATGACCTGGGGCATGTGGTTCTCGACCGCCTCGATCATGACCTCGTGCTGGAGCGACGGCGTCCGGACCTGCATCCGGCGTGCCTTGCCGATCGCCGGATGCGGGATGTCGCCGTCGCCGGCGATCTCGTTCGAGGTGTCGACGACGACGACGCGCTTGCCCATGTCGTCGGCGAGGACGCGCGCCGCCTCGCGGAGCATCGTCGTCTTGCCGATCCCCGGCCGGCCCATGATCAGGATCGACTTCCCGCTTTCGACGAAGTCCTCGATGATCTCGATCGTGCCGTAGACCGCCCGTCCGATGCGGCAGGTCAGCCCGACGATCTTGCCGCTCCGGTTCCGAATCGCGCTGATGCGGTGGAGCGTCCGCTCGATGCCGGCCCGGTTGTCGTCGCCGAACGTGCCGATGTGATCCACGACATGGGCGATGTCGGCCTCGCCGATCTCGCGATCGAGGAGCATGACCTCGCTGTCGGGGAACCGGGCCTCGGGCCGCCGGCCCAGGTCAAGGACGACCTCGATCAGGGCCTCCTTCTCGG
>DATAQF010000295.1:0-2705 GCA_036264795.1 Candidatus Limnocylindrales bacterium
ATCCTCTTTGCTGCCGGCGAGGCGACCGAGATCTACCGCGAGCTGATCGGGCTGGCGCCCGCGAGCAAGCTCCTGTTCAGCACGGACGCCTCCCTCGTTCCCGAGCTGTACTGGGTCGGGGCGCGGCTGGGCCGCCGGGCATTGGCTCGGGTCCTCGACGAGCACATCGCCGACGGCGCGATCGACGAGCGGGTCGCGATCGACTGGGCCGAGCGGATCCTCTGGCGAAACTCCGAGGCGGTCTACGGACTCTGATCGCCGGCGGGGGCGGGATCGGAAGCGGCCGCCGAGCCCGGCGCGACGGGCCGGCGTTTCCGGGCGAACAGCCGATCGAGCGGCACCTCCCGCTGGCCGAGCAGGCCCTCCCGCCGGACCGTGATCACGACGATGAAGATCACCGCCAGGACGATCTGGCTGAGGCCGTAGAGGAGCGTGGCGTCCTCGACGCGCCGCAGCGCTTCCGTCAACCCGACGATCACGATCGCCCCGAGCACCGAGCCGCTCACCGAGCCTATTCCGCCGATGACGAGCATCGTGATCACCCGGAACGTCAGGTCGAAGTAGAAAACGGTCGGCGAGAACGACGTGATGAAGTGGGCGTACAGCGAGCCCGCGACCGCGGAGAAGAACGCCCCGACGACGAATGCAAGCAGCCGCGGCTCCATGACCCGGACGCCGACCGCCTGGGCCGCAACCCGGTCCTCGCGCTGGACGAACATGTCCCGGCCATACGGCGATCGCTTGATCCGCCAAACCACATAGACGACGACGAGCACCCATAGCCACGACCACCACAGGTTCGTGTAGGGCGTGACGTTCGAAAAGGTCCGCGACCCGCGGGTGAAGGCGTCGGCGTTGAACAGGACGACGCGGACGATGACGAGGAACCCGAGCGTCGCCACCGCGACGAAGTGACCCGACAGCCGCATGAGAACCCGCCCGACGAGCCACGCGACGACACTCACGACGACGCCGGCGATCACGGTCGCGGCGAGAAACCCGACGGGAATCGGGCCGATCCGCTGGTCGAGGTGGACGCCCGAGATCCAGGCCGGGAGGTTCGGCAGGTACGACGCCTTCTCGGCGAGGGGCAGCGTGAGGATCGCGGAGATGTACGCGCCGAGGGCCATGAACCCGATCTGGCCGAGCGAGAACACGCCCGTGAAGCCGCTCGTCAGGTTCAGCGACACGGTCAGGATCATGAAGATCGCGAGGTTGATGACGAGGCCCTGCCAGAAGGACTGGCCGCTCAGGTCGAGGACGGCGAGCCCGACCGCGGCGACGATGATGACGAGGAGCGGGCCGGCCGCCCGGCGCGGATCGATCACAGCTCGTCCTCGCGAACCCGCCGGCCGAGGATGCCCTGCGGCCGGACCAGGAGGACGAGGATCAGGACCACGAACACGACCGCGTCGCGCCAGCTGGCGAGCCCGCTCGGAAGCCACTGCTGGAGGAACGTCCGGACCTCCGGCGGGACCGAGCCCGCGGGGAGGAGGTCGCCGATCCCGGCGAGCGAGGTCACGAGGACCTCCAGGAAGCCGAGGACGTACCCGCCGAGGACCGCGCCGCTGATGCTGCCGAAGCCGCCGATGACCGCGGCGATGAACGCCTTCAGAACGGGCGTGAACCCCATGTACGGGTTGATCTGGCCGGCCTGGATCGAGTAGAGGAGTCCGGCGACGGCGGCGAGGCCGGCCCCGATCGCGAAGGCCGTCGCCACGACCCGGTTGACCTTGATCCCCATGAGCCGGGCGGCTGACAGGTCCTCCGCCGCGGCGCGCATCGACAGGCCGAGGTTCGTCCGGGTCACGAAGACGCTCAACAGGCCGAGGAGGACGATCCCGGCGACGAAGCTCGCGACGTTGACCTTCGGGATCGTGATCGCTCCGAGCGTGACCACGCCGCTCAGGACGTCCGGGCTCGGGAAGGCGATCAGCGTCGGCTTGCCGGCGAGTCGGGTGGTCAGGAGGGTCCCGTTCTGGAGGATCTGCCCGACGGCGAACGAGGTCAGGAGCATCGCGACGTCGGGCGCGCCCCGGATCGGCCGGTAGGCCACGCGCTCCATGAGGACGCCGACGAGCACCGTTCCGAGGACGATCAGCGGGAGGGCGACCGCGAGCGGCAGCCCGGCCCCGAGGCAGAACACGGCGAGATAGGCCGCGATCATCATGAGGTCGCCGTGGGCGAAGTTGATGAGCCGGAGGATCCCGAACACCATCGCCAGGCCGACCGCCATGAGCGCGTAGAGGCTGCCCGCGCTCAGGGCGTTCACGACCTGCTGGATCGCGTAGTCGGTCACAGGGCGACCCCGCCGACGCCCAGGTAGGACTGCTCGACCTTCGGATCCTGGCGCAGCACCTCGGCGGCGCCGTCGAGGGTGATCCGGCCCGTCTCGACGACATAGGCCCGGTCCGCGACGTCGAGGGCCTGGTGGACGTTCTGCTCGACGAGCAGGATCGTCCGCCCCTGGCGCTTCAGCTCGGCGATCGTGGCGAAGATCCGCTCGACCATCAACGGTGCGAGCCCGAGCGACGGCTCGTCGAGGAGCAGCAGGCGTGGCCGGGCCATGAGCGCCCGGCCGATCGCGAGCATCTGCTGCTCGCCCCCGGACAGCGTCCCGCCAGCCTGCCCGAGCCGCTCCTCGAGGAGCGGGAACAGCTCGAACACCATGTCGAGGTCGGCCGTGACGGCGGCGGAGTCCGACC
>DATAQF010000044.1:0-2311 GCA_036264795.1 Candidatus Limnocylindrales bacterium
CGCCTGCCCAATCGGCGCCCCCTCTCGGAGGGAGGGAGGATGGAACCCTGAGGGTTCGGTCCGAGGTGAACGCTAGACCGGGCACGTTCAACCACAACGCGGAGGACGGTTAAGAAAGCGACACGGAGCCCGGGACCTCCGTCCCATCGTCCCGCCCGGATGGCCCATGCGACAATCCGGCCGATGCCTCACCACCGCCGGGCCGCCGATTCGCGACGCCCGTCGCGTCGCGCGTCGGCGCTCATCGGCGCGCTTCTCCTGCTCGCCGGGGCGTGCGGCTCGAGCAACGTCCCGACCTCGCCCGTCGCCTCGGCATCGCCCGGCCCGTCCACCGCGACCGGCTCGGCGAGCCCGTCAGCCAGCGCGTCGGCGCAGGCCACGCCGGTCGTCGACCCCGCCACCGTCTATCGCACGATCCAGGACCAGGTCGTGGCTCTCCGCGGCCTCCATCCGAAGGCGTCGGTCATCCCGACCCTCCTGGACGACGCGGGTCTGAAGAAGCTCATCGCCAACTCGTTCACGAAGGACAACCCGCCGGAGGTCCTCGCCGCGAACGAGCGGATCATGAAGGCGTTCGGCCTCCTGCCCGCCGATGCATCGCTGACCGATCTGTACGTCAGCCTCCTCGGGAGCCAGGTGGCCGGCCTCTACAGCCCGGAGGACAAGAAGCTCTATGTCGTGTCGAAGTCGGGCGGCCTCGGCCCGACCGAGAAGGTCACGTTCTCGCACGAGTTCACGCACGCGCTCCAGGACCAGAACTTCGATCTCGGCTCGCTGAAGCTTGACGAGGTCGGGCAGGGGGATCGCTCCTTCGCCCGGCTGTCACTCGTCGAGGGGGACGCGACCCTGACGATGAGCCAGTGGGAGATCCGCAACCTCAGCCAGGCCGAGCTCGGCCAGATGCTCTCCGGCGCCGGAACCGATGAATCGCTGAAGGTCCTGATGGCGATGCCGCCGATCCTCCGGGAATCGCTGCTGTTCCCATATACGGTCGGGCTGGGTTGGGTTTCGGGCCTGCAGGCGTCGGGCGGCTGGCAGGCGGTCGACGCCGCCTTCGCGCATCCACCGAGCTCGACCGAGCAGATCATCCACCCCGAGAAGTACGCGAACGGCGAGCAGCCGATTCCCGTGGACCTGCCGAAGGACCTGGCGACCCGCCTCGGCACAGGCTGGAAGGTCGCGTTGCAGGACACGTTCGGCGAGTTCCAGATGCAGGTCTGGCTGAAGCAGAACACGACCGTCCCCGCGGCGACGGCGATCGATGCGGCCGCCGGTTGGGGTGGCGACCGGGTCGCGGTCGTCAACGGCCCGAACGGATCCTGGGGCGTCATCCTCCGGACGAGCTGGGACACCGACGCCGACGCATCGGCGTTCGAGTCCGTGGCGACACCGATCGTCGGGAAGCTCGCAACCCCGGGCGCCGTGCTCCCGGGCGCGGGCGGTCGCGAGCGCTGGGTCCTGATCGCGTCGGACGCGACGGTGCTCGGGTCGCTCGGGAGGGCTCTCGGCCTGGCGGGCTGACCATCGCGCCTGGGTCTGCGGGTGGACCGGCCTCTACATCGCCTCCGGCGCAGTGATCCCGAGCAGGCCGAGGGCGTTCGCCAGCGTCACCCGGGCGGCCGACACGAGCGCCAGTCGTCCGGCAGATCGGGCCGGCTCGGACTCGTCGACGACCCGGGCATCGCGGTAGAACGCATGGAACTGCGTCGCGAGCTCGGTCGCATACGCGGTGACACCGTGCGTTTCCTCGGACCGCGCGGCATCCTCGACGACCTCCGGCAGCCGGACGATCGCCCGAGCGAGGGCTGCCTCCGGGCCGCCGCCGAGCAGACCCTGCACGTCCATCGCCGGCGCGAGACCGGCGCCGGCGGCCTTGCGGAGGATCGAGGCGATCCGGGCATGGGCGTACTGGACGTAGTAGACCGGGTTGTCGGCCGACTGCTTCTTTGCCAGCTCGATATCGAAGTCGATGCCCGTCGTGGCCGCCCGTGACGCGAAGAACCACCGGGCGGCGTCGACGCCGACCTCGGCGAGCAGCTCGTCGAGCGTGATGAACTCGCCGGCCCGCTTGCTCATCGAGATCTCGACGCCATCGCGAATGAACCGCACCCACGAGTAGAGGAGCATCTGGACGGCGTCCACGTCGTAGCCCATCGCCCGGGCGGCGTTCCGGACCCGGGCCACCGTTCCGTGGTGATCCGCGCCCCAGATGTAGATGAGGTGGTCGAAGCCGCGGCTGAACTTCTCGGTGACGTAGCCGATGTCCGCGGCGAAGTACGTCGGGCGGCCGTCGGCGCGGATGATCACCCGG
>DATAQF010000047.1:0-6797 GCA_036264795.1 Candidatus Limnocylindrales bacterium
CGAAGCCGGGACGCACGGCCGAGGCCGAGACCGCCGCAGGGGCGGCTTCGCCCACGGAACGGCCCGAGCCGGCGGTGATCGCCGGCAACGGCGCCGAGCCGCCAACGGGGACCGCCGAATCACCCCCGGCGGCGCCGGCGACAGCGAAGCCGGCTGAGGCCGCCGTCCCGGCTGAGACCCCGGTCCCGGCCGCCGAGCAGAAAGCGACCGAACCGACGGCCACGCCGACACGAGCTCCCGCCACGGCGACGAGAGCGGCGGCGACGAAGAAGACCGCACCACCGGTGCCGCAGGCGCCGGCCGCAACAGGAGAGTGAGGCAAGGGTGCCCAAGATCAAGAGCCACAAGGCCGCGGCAAAGCGCCTTGGCGTGACCGGGAGCGGGAAGGTGTACCGCGTCCGGTCGTGGCGCGGTCACCACCTCGAGATCAAGTCGTCTCGTCGCACCCGGCGGTACGCCGGCAAGGCGATCGTCGGCCAGGCCCACCTCAAGCAGGTCCGTCGCCTGCTGCCGTACCTCTAGGAGCGACCGGACCTCATGGCACGAGTCAAGCGCGGCGTCACCGCCCACAAGCGCCACAAGCGGCTCCTGAATGCCGCCGAGGGGCGGATGGGGACGAAATCCCGCCTCGTGAAGGCCGCCCGCGAGGCGAGCCTCCATGCGATGGCCTACGCGACCCGCGACCGGAAGCAGCGCAAGCGCCAGATGCGCGAGCTGTGGATCGTCCGGATCAATGCGGCCGCGCGCCTCAATGGGATGACCTACGGCGCCTTCGTCGCCGGCCTCAAGAAGGCCGACATCGCCCTGGATCGGAAGACGCTCGCCGATGTCGCGGTTCGCGATGCCGGCACCTTTACCCGAATCGTCGAGGCCGTCCGCGGCGCTTGATTCGGCCGGTGCGTCACGCACCGGAACGAGACAGACGAACCGGACCCTCGGGCTCGACGATGCTCGAGGGTTCCTGATTCTCTCCCGCACGAGGATGGCGTGGACCTCTCCGACCTGACCCGCGATCTCGAGACGCTCCGCGAGGAGGCCGTCGCGGCCGTCGCGGCCGCGTCCGACGTTGGCACCCTCGAGGCGATCGAGCTGGATGTGCTCGGCCGCAAGGGCCGGCTGACGTCGGTCCTGCGCGGGATCGGCGCCCTGCCGCCCGAGGATCGGCCGCGGGTGGGCGCGGTCGCCAACGCCGTTCGCGAGGCGATCGAGCAGGCGCTCGCGGGCCGCGGCACGGACCTGCGGGGAGCGGCTCTCGAAACGCGTCTCCGAGCCGAGGCCGTCGACGTCACGACACCCGGCCGGCCGATCCGACGGGGCGCGCTCCATCCGATCGTGGAGACGGTCGGCGAGATCGCCTCGATCTTCGAGCAGTTCGGGTTCGTCGTCTACGAAGGCCCGGAGGTCGAGGATGACCTGACGAACTTCCAGATGCTGAACATCCCGCCGGACCACCCCGCCCGCGATCTGTGGGACACGCTCTACGTCGACGTGGAGGGCCACCTCCTGCGGACCCACACGTCCCCGGGCCAGATCCGGGTCATGCACCAGGAGAAGCCCCCGATTCGGGCGCTGCTTCCCGGGCGCTGCTATCGCTACGAGGCGATCGACGCGAGCCATGCCTCGGAGTTCTTCCAGGTCGAGGGCCTGATGGTCGACGAGGGCACGACGATGGCCGACCTGCGCGGCCTCCTCGACCAGTTCGCGAAGGCGATGTACGGCCACGACAAGCGGACGCGGTTTCGACCCGGCTACTACCCGTTCACCGAGCCGTCGGTGGCGTTCGACGTGGAGTGCCTCGTGTGTGGGGGATCGGGCTGTCCGGCGTGCTCGCGGACCGGCTGGATGACGATCCTCGGGGCGGGGATGGTCCACCCGGTCGTCCTCCAGTACGGCGGTCTCGATCCGGAGCGCTACCAGGGGTTCGCCTTCGGGATGGGCGTCGAGCGGATCGCGAACCTGCGCCACTCCGTCGGCGACCTGCGGCTCTACATGGAGAACGATCTCGCGTTCCTCGACCAGTTCGCGCGGGTCGGGTAGCCGACCGTGCGCGTCCCTCTCACCTGGCTCCGCGAGTACATCGACTTCGACCTCGCCCCGGACGCACTCGCCGAACGGCTGACGCTGCTCGGCATGGAGGTCAAGGGCATCGAGCGCTGGGGCGGCGACTGGCAGAACGTCGTCGTCGGGGAGCTGCTCAGCGTGGAGAAGCACCCGCGGGCCGACCGCCTGTCCCTGACGAGCGTCCGGATCGGCGACGGTGAGCCGCTCTCGATCGTGTGCGGCGCGACGAACATCGCCGCCGGGCAGCGCGTCCCGGTCGCCCTGCCGGGAGCGGTCCTGCCCGGCGGTCGACAGATCGAACGGACCGAGAAGATGGGCGTCCTGAGCAACGGCATGCTCTGCTCGGGAGACGAGCTGAACCTGACCGGCGACGCCGACGGCATCCTGATCCTGCCGCCCGACGCCCCGGTCGGAACGAGCCTGACGGATCTCTACGGCGACACCGTCCTCGATGTCGACGTGAAGCCGAACCGGGGCGACGCGTTGTCCCTCATCGGGCTTGCCCGGGAGGTCGCGGCGGTCACCGGCGGATCGGTCCGTTGGCCGGACATCGAGCCGGTCGAGACGGGCCCCGCGATCGCGGAACGCCTCGAGGTGGAGGTCCGCGAGCCGGCGCTGTGCCCACGGTTCGTCGGGCGCTACATCGAGGGCGTGACCGTCCGGCCGTCCCCCGATGGCGTCCAGATGCGGCTCCGGGCAGCCGGCGTACGACCGATCTCGAACGTCGTCGATGCGAGCAACTTCGTGATGCTCGAGCTCGGCAAGCCGATCCACACATACGACGCCGCCGGGGTGGGGGAGCGCGAGGGGCGGCACCACCTGATCGTGCGCCGAGCGACGCCCGAGGAGCGTCTCCTGACACTCGATCACGTCGAGCGGGTGCTCGACCCCGACACGCTCGTGATCGCCGACGATCGCGGAGCGCTCGGCATCGCGGGGATCATGGGTGGCGCCGATTCGGAGGTGGCCGATGCGACCGCTCGGGTCATCGTCGAGTCCGCGATCTTCGATCCCATTGCGATCCGTCGGACGGGTCAGCGCTACGGCCTCCGATCCGAGGCGAGCCTCCGCTTCGAGAAGGGTGTCGAGTTCCGGCTCGCGCGGATCGGCGCGGATCGAACGGCCCGGCTGATCGTCGAGTGGGCCGGCGGATCGGTCGCCCGCGGCCGCGTCGACAGCGCCCCGGTCGAGCCGTCGCCGTCGCGCGTCGCCTTCCGGCCGGGCCGGGTCAATCGCCTGCTCGGCACGGATCTCACCGCGGCCGCCCAGCGGGAGGTGCTGGCACGGGTGGGAGTGGAGACGGAGCCCGCGGCGGAAGGCGAGGTCGCGGTGCCGGTCTCCGCCGGCCCGAAACCACTCACCGCGGCTGCGGCTGCCGCCGATACCGTCGTCGCGATCGTCCCGACGTGGCGGCAGGACATCGTCATCGAGGCGGACGTGACGGAGGAGGTCGCCCGCGTCCACGGCTACGAGCGCGTGCCCGCCAGCCTGCCCGACACGCCGATGCCGGCGTACCGCCCGCAGCCGCTCGAGCTGCGGGACGCGATCCGCGAGACGCTCGCGGGCGCCGGGCTGACCGAGGTCGTCAGCCACGCCCTCGTCTCGCCGCGGCTCGCCGAGCGCTTCCGCTGGGAGACGCCGCTGCCGGAGGTGGACGGTGGCACGCAGGCCGGTGGCCGCCTCATCCATGTCACGAACCCCCTGTCAGCGGATCACTCCGTGTTGCGACCGACGGTCGCGGGGAGCCTCGTCGAGATCGCGTCCGCCAACGTTCGGCGGGGTCGGGCCGATGTGGCGATCTTCGAGATCGGAAAGGGCTACGGGGCCGACGTCGACGGCACGCGGGAATGGTGGCGACTGGCGCTGGCAGCCTGCGGCGCCGCCGAGGAGCCGGCCTGGAATCGCCCGTCCCGACCATACGACCTCGACGACGCGAAGGGCGCGATCGAGCTGCTGGGCCGCCGACTCGGGATGTCCGCCCCGCGCTACGAGCCGCTGACCGGCGAGCCGCTGCTGCACCCCGGACGGGCGGCCCGTGTCACGGCCGAACGCGACGGCCGTCTCGCGCTGGCCGGTCTCGTCGGCGAGCTGCACCCGGCCGTGGCAGACGAATGGGAGCTGCGCGGCGCCCGCCTCGTCGTCGCCGAGATCGATGTGAGCGGCCTTGCCGGCGGCGCCCTGCGTGCGGTTCGAGCGGCGGCGCCGTCACGCCAGCCGGCGTCCGAGCGGGACCTCGCGATCGTCATCCCCGAGTCGACCCCGGCCGCGGTCGTCGCGGCGGTCATCCGCGATCACGCCGGGCCCGAGCTCGATTCGCTCGACCTCTTCGACATCTACCGGGGCGCGCCGCTCGCGGCAGACGAGAAGAGCCTTGCTTGGCGAATCGTCTTCCGGTCGGCCGATCGGACGCTCACCGAGGCCGAGATCGATGCGGCGGTTGCCGAGATCGGGCGCGCAGTCGCCGTGGTCGGGGGTCGAATCAGAACGTGAGTCCGGTTGCGACGGCGGATTCGGCGCTGCTACGCTGTGCCCGCCTCCGCGCGCGGCGGCCGGGGGTTCGAACGGGGGACGCCGCCGCAAGGGAGGGTTCGTGAACATCGGCGACATCCTGACGTCGATCAACCGGTTCGACCTGCTCGTCGTCCTGTTCCTGTTCGGCATGTTCGTGCTCGGGTTCGTCCAGGGCACGATCCGGCGAATTCTCGGCATCGCCTCGATGCTCTTCGCCTTCCTGTTCGCGGCCAACCTGCGCGGGCCGCTCGGCTCCTACCTGGCGGCGAACTGGAACGACTATCCCGACGAGTACGCGGTGATGCTCGGCTTCGCGATCGTGTTCGTCGCTGCGTCGATCGCCTTCACGGTCGTCATCCAGGTCTTCTATCACAAGCAGCCGCTCTTCCGGAACGCGACGTGGGCGGACGAGCTGATCGGCGGGCTGCTCGGCGTCGTGCAGGGGATGTTCCTGATCGGCTGCATCATCGTGATCCTCGATTCGTTCTTCCGGATCCCGACGATCCCGATCTCGGGCGCCGAGTTCCCCTGGCTTCGGGCGTTCTGGGACGCGATCAACACGTCCACGACGGCCGACTTCTTCCGCTCGACCCTCATCCCGGGCTTCATCCGGGTGTTCGGCCTCCTGATCCCGAGCGACCTCCAGGCGTTCTACGTCACGGTGATCCCGCGGTAGCCGGCCTCGATCGGAACGTTCTCGCCCTGCCGACGCTCGAGCTGGGGCGGGCGCTGCTCGGCGGCCGACTCATCCGAGACGATGGCCCAGGCCGTCGGGTCGGACGGATCGTCGAACTCGAGGCCTACCTCGGCGAGGAGGACCGGGCGTCACACGCGCGCTTCGGCCGCACGGCCCGGAACGCCGTCATGTACGGGCCGCCCGGGATCGCCTACGTGTACCTTGTCTACGGGATGCACGACTGCCTGAACATCGTCACCGAGCCCGCCGGACGGCCGGCCGCTCTTCTCGTCCGCGCCGTCGAGCCGCTGGAGGGGATCGAGGAGATGCGGGCCTCGCGCGCCGAACGGGCCGTGAGCCGCCGCCGCGCAGCCGTTGAGCCGGCCATTCGCGCCGCCCTCGTTGCGGCGGCCCTCGGGCGGCTGCGAAGCGAGCCGACGGAGCGCCTCGCCTCCGGTCCCGCGCTCGTCGCGGCGGCCTTCGGCCTCGATCGATCCCTGACCGGCACGGACCTGTTCGACCCCGCATCGCCGATCCGCGTGGAGCCGCGGCCGCGATCGGGGCCAGAACCGTCGGTCGCCGCGGGACCGCGTGTGGGAGTGGCCTATGCCGGCCCGGACTGGGCCGACCGGCCGTGGCGGCTGTCGATCGCCGGACACCCGTCGGTGTCGCGGCCGCGCCCTGAGCGTTCCCGACCCGAACCGGCCTGAGCGGGTCGCCCCGTGGACCAGCGCTCGATCGCGCTCCTCGAGTTCCCGCAGATCCGCGAGCGGCTGGCCGAGAAGACCGCGTTCCCGCCGTCGCGCCGTCTCGCGGAGGCGCTCCAGCCGCAGAGCGATCCCGTCCTCGTCGCCCGGGCGCTCGACGAGACGGATCAGACGCGGGCCCTCATCTCGGAGCGACCGGGCGTCGGCGTCGGCGCGTCGCACGACATCGGCCCGGCCATCGAGCGCGCCGCGCGCGGCGGGCGTCTCGATGCGTCGCAGTTCCTCGAGCTTGCCGAGACCCTCGATGCCGTCAGTCGCCTCCAGACGTCGCTCGCCGACGATCGGCGGCCGCTGCTCCACGAGCTGGCCCGGGATCTGCATTCGTTGCCGGCGATCCGCTCGACGCTGGCCCGCTCCTTCGATCCGGCGGGCGAGCTGCTCGACACGGCGTCGCCGCGTCTCGGCGGTCTGCGTGCGGCCGTCCGCGTCGCCTACGAGCGGCTCCGCCGCCGACTCGAGTCGCTCGTCGGCTCCGAGCTCGGCGGCGCGCTCCAGGATCCGATCATCACGCTCCGCAACGGGCGCTACGTCGTCCCGGTCAAGTCCGAAGCCCGCTCCCGTGTCAAGGGGATCGTCCATGACGCGTCCGGCAGCGGTGCCACGCTCTTCATCGAACCGCTCGTCGCGGTCGAGCTCGGGAACGCCTGGCGCGAGGCCCAGCTGGCCGAGCAGGAGGAGGTCGGCCGAATCCTCGACGAGCTGTCGGCTCTCATCGCGGCCAATGCCGACCCGCTGCGCGAAAGCCTGGCAGGGCTGGCCCGGTTCGACTTCTGGGCGGCAAA
>DATAQF010000062.1:0-8222 GCA_036264795.1 Candidatus Limnocylindrales bacterium
GTCATCGGCCTCGAGAGCCTGCAACGGCACGCGTTCAGCGAGGCCGACGAGCGGCTTCTTGCCACGCTGGCCACGAGCATGGGCGTCGCACTCGAGAACGCCCGCCTCTTCGACGAGACCAAGCGCCTGCTCGGGGAAACGGAGCAGCGCGCCACCGAGCTGGCCGTCATCAACGAGATCGGTGCGGCGCTCGCGCAGCAGCTCGACTTCCAGACGATCGTCGAGCTCGTCGGCAAGCGCGTCGGCCAGATCTTCAAGACGCGCTCGGTCCAGATCTCGTTCTACGACGAAGCGAGGGCGAAGATCTCGTTCGCCTACTCGGTCGAGGAAGGCGAGCGGTTTCCCCTCGTCGAGAACGAATTCGGACCGGGCCTCACGTCCGAGGTCATTCGCTCGCGAGCGGCGCTCAACATCGGCACCGCCGCCGAGAGCGTGGAGCACGGTGCGATCAGGATGGGCCTCACGACTGAGTCGTGGCTCGGCGTGCCGATCCTGGCCGGCGACCGGGTCCTCGGCGTGATCGCGATCGAGAGCCTGAGCCCGCGAGCCTTCGACGAGACCGACGTCCGCCTGCTCAGCACCCTCGCGACGAGCATGGGCGTGGCACTCGAGAACGCCCGCCTCTTCGACGAGACACGGCGGCTGCTGACCGAGACGAACGAGCGGGCCGCCGAGCTGGCCCTGATCAACGAGGTCCAGCGCGGCCTCGCGGAGAAGCTCGACATCCAGGCGATGTACGACCTCGTCGGCGACAAGATCCAGGAGATCTTCGACGCCCAGGTCGTCGACATCGGGATCCTGGACAGCGCCACCAATCTGATCCACTTTCCCTACGCGATCGAGCGTGGAGTGCGGTTCCCCGACGAGCCGACCGAGGTCTTTGGCTTCGCCCGGACCGTCCTCGACACCCGCGAGCCGATCGTCGTCAATGACGTCCCCACCTGGTTCGAGGAACGCGGCGAGAATCAGCGCGTCGCCCAGGGCGAACCCGCCCTCTCGGTGCTGTTCGCCCCGCTCATCGTCGGGACGGAGGTCCGCGGCCGGATCTCCCTCCAGAACCTGGATCACAAGGACGCGTTCTCCGAATCCGATGTCCGTCTCCTGTCCACGCTCGCGTCGAGCCTTGCCGTCGCGCTGGAGAACGCCCGACTGTTCGACGAGACGCGCCGGCTCCTCGCCGAGACGAACGAGCGCGCGGCGGAGCTGGCGCTGATCAACGACGTCCAGCACGGTCTGGCCCAGAAGCTCGACATGCAGTCCATGTACGAGCTCGTCGGCGATCGCATCCAGGCGATCTTCGATGCCCAGGTCGTCGACATCGCGGTCATGGACGTTGCGGAAAACACGATGCGTTTCCCGTATGTGATCGAGCGTGGAGTCCGGTTCCCGGACAAGCCACGACAGATTCATGGCATCCGAAAGACGATCATGGAAACGGGACGCGCCCTGCGGATCAACCGTGACCTGATCGCAGAGGCCGCCATGCAGGGCCAGACCATCCTCCAGGGAGAGGAACCGAAATCGGGGCTCTGGGCGCCGATGGTGGTCGGTGACGAGGTTCGTGGGGTCATTTCCCTGCAGAACCTCGACCGGGAAGACGCCTTCAGTGACTCGGATGTCGAGCTGCTGACCACCCTCGCGGCGAGCCTGAGCGTCGCGCTCGAGAATGTCCGGCTCATCGACGAGACGCGCCAGCGCCTCGCGGAGCTGGCAACGGTCAACGAGATCAGCCAGGCGCTCTCGAGCCAGCTGGACCTCGACGCGCTCCTCGAGCTCGTCGGCGAACAGATGCGCCGGACGTTCGAGGCGGACATCTGCTATGTCGCGATTCACAACGTCGCCCTCGGGCGGATCGAGTTTCCGTACTTCCACGAGGCCGGGATCCGGATCGAGCGGGAGCCGTTCGCGTTCGGCGAGGGACTGACCTCGAAGATCCTCGGTGGCCGGGAGCCGCTGCTCCTGAATCACGCCGCGGATTGGGACGCCACGGGCGGCGTCGGTGTCGGCCTGGATGCGAAGTCGTACCTCGGTGTCCCGATCGTCGTCGGCGAGACCGCCATCGGCGTCATCAGCGTCCAGAGCACCACGCAGGAAGGCCGTTTCGGGGAGGCCGATGTCCGTCTGCTGTCGACGATCGCGGCGAACGTCGCCGTTGCGATCCAGAACGCCCGGCTCTACCAGGAGGCCCACCGCCGCGGTGACGAGATGGCGGCCCTGGCCGACGTCGGCCAGGAGATCTCGGCGACGCTCGACGCGCAGGCCGTCCTCAACCAGATCGGCGAGCGCGTCCAATCGCTTCTGGAAGCGGACTCGGTGGCGCTCTATCTGACCGGCGCCCGGCCGGGCACCTTCCGGGCAACGCTGGCTCTCGGCGACATCGCCGAGGCGATCCTCGCGGATACGATCCAGGAGGGCGAGGGGATCATCGGCAACGTGATCCAGCGACGCGCCCCGGAGTACGTGAACAACGTCTCGACCGACCCGCGGACCGTCGACATCCCCGGGACCGTGACCTCGGCCGACGAGCGCCTGATGGTGGCGCCTCTGATCGCTCGCGACCGGGTGACGGGCGTCATGGCGGTCTGGCGGAACGGCGGCGATCCCTTCGCCCAGGCCGATCTCGACTTCCTCGTCGGGTTGGCGCGCCAGGCATCGATCGCGATCGAGAACGCCCGGCTCTTCGCCGAGGCAGAGGAAGCGCGGGCGTCCGCCGAGGGCGCGAACCAGGCGAAGAGTGCCTTCCTCGCGGCGATGAGCCACGAGATCCGGACGCCGATGAACGCGGTCATCGGGATGAGCGGGCTGCTGCTCGAAACCGAGCTCGACGCCGAGCAGCGCGACTTCGCCGACACGATCCGGACCTCCGGTGACGCCCTCCTGACGATCATCAACGACATCCTCGACTTCTCGAAGATCGAGGCCGGACGGGTCGACCTCGCGTCCGAGCCGTTCTCCGTCCGGGCCTCCGTGGAGAGCGCACTCGATGTCATCGCCCCGACGGCAGCGAAGAAGGGCGTCGAGCTCGTCTACGCGATGGGCGAGGGCCTGCCGGAGGCGATCATCGGCGACGCCGGTCGCCTCCGCCAGATCGTCCTGAACCTCCTCTCGAACGCCGTGAAGTTCACCGACGATGGCGAGGTCGTGATGTCGGTCGAGGCGGCAGCACCCGCCGGCGGCAATACCTGGACGATCGCGATCGAGGTCCGCGACACCGGCATCGGCATTCCACCCGATCGAATGGACCTCCTGTTCCAGTCCTTCAGCCAGGTCGACGCGTCGATCTCCAGGCGGTACGGCGGAACCGGCCTCGGCCTGGCGATCAGCCGCCGCCTGGCGGAATCGATGGGCGGCAGCCTGACCGCGACGAGCAGCGGCATTGCCGGCGAGGGCAGCGTCTTCCGCCTGACGCTGCCCGCCCAGGCGACGACACTGCCGGACGCGGCGCCTGCGGCCCCGGAGCGAAGCCTCCGCGGCTGCCGCGTCCTCGTCGTCGACGACAACGCGACGAACCGCCGCATCCTCACCACGTTCCTGACCCGCTGGGGCGTCGAATCGGCGGCCACCGCATCTCCCCTGGAGGCGCTCGAATGGGTTCGCGGGGGGCAGACATTCGACGCCGCGGTCCTCGATCTGCAGATGCCCGAGCGCGACGGTGTCGAGCTTGCCGGCGATCTCGTCGACGTCCGGCCCGACGACCCGATGCCGGTGATCATCCTGTCGTCGATCGGCGTTCATAGCCGCACGGCCGCCAATATCCGAGCGATGCTCGTGAAGCCGGTGAAGCCGTCGGCACTCCACGACGCGCTCGTCACCGCGATCGTCGGCGAGGAGGCGGTCGAGCGTGCCCCGGATCGAACGGCGACGGCCGCGCCCGCAGCCGACGGCGATCTCCGCATCCTGCTCGCCGAGGACAACGCCGTGAATCAGAAGCTGGCGCTTCGTCTGCTCGAGCGAATGGGTCACCGGGCCGACGTGGTCGGCGATGGCCAGGCCGCGGTCGACGCGCTCGATTCGACGGACTACGACCTCATCCTCATGGACGTCCAGATGCCGCGGCTCGACGGCCTGGAGGCGACCCGCCGGCTTCGGGCCCGCTGGCCGGATCGCCCCTTGCGGATCGTCGGCCTGACGGCCAATGCGATGGCCGGCGACCGCGAGGCGTGCATCGCCGCAGGCATGGACGACTACGTGTCGAAGCCGATCCGCCCCGAGGAGCTGGCCCGCGCGGTCGCCGCGACCCCGCGCCGTTCGAACGCGGAGCCCGCCGCGAGCTCCGCGAGCGGAGGGTCGGCATCGTGAGTCCGCGTTCGACGCAGGGCGCCGGCGAGCCGGCGTTCTCCGGGCCGGCGGCGGATCGGCCAGATCCCGATGCGGCGACCGAGAACGGCCGGATCCTCGTCGTCGACGACACGCCGTTCAACCGCCAGCTGTTGAGCCGGCTGCTCCGAACGATCGGCCACGAGCCGCTCGAGGCGGGCGACGGCCGGGCGGCCCTCGAGCTGCTGCGGGATCCGTCCATCGCCCCGGTCGACGTCATCCTCCTCGACATCGTCATGCCCGAGATGGACGGCTACGAGACGCTCGCAGCCCTGAAGGCGGATCCGCTGCTCCGCGACCTGCCGGTCATCGTCATCTCCGGCGTGGACGAGCTCGAGAGCGTCGTCCGCTGCATCGAGATGGGCGCCGCGGACTACCTGCCGAAGTCCGTCGATCCGGCGATCCTCCGAGCACGGATCGCCGCCTCGTTGGGCCAGAAACGGCTGCGCGACCTCGAACGCGAGGCGGGCGAACGCCAGGCGGCAACGAATGACGTGCTGGCCATCATGAGCCGGGCCGCGTTCGACCTCCAGGTCGTCGTCGATGCGGTGGTCCAGGCGGCAACGAGCCTCACGGCGGCCGATTTCGGCGTCATCTACCTTCACTCCGACGACGGCTATCGCGTCGCGGCGACGGCGGGCGGGTCACCCGAGCTGGACGCCTGGGAGCGGGCCCACCCCATCCCACCGGCCCGCGACACGCTCGTCGGCCGGATCGCCCTCATCGGGGAGGCCATCCGCCTCGACGACGTCCTGGCCGACCCCGAGTACGCGCCCTCGGCGGGTCGTCAGATCGGCGGCTACCGGAGCCTGGTCGGCGTGCCGATCGTTCGCGACGGGGCGGTCGCCGGAGTCCTCGCGCTGGCCCGCAATGTCGTCCGCCCGTTCGGCCCTGCCGACACCGCGCTTGCCACCGGCTTCGCGGAGCAGGCGGCGATCGGTCTCGGCAATGCCCGGTTGCTCGAGACGATCGATCGGCAGCGAGCCCAGCTGGCCCGGTTCCTCTCGCCGCAGGTGGCCGCCCTCGTTTCGAGCCCGGACGGCGAAAGCATGCTGGCCGGCCATCGACGCGAGATCACGGCGATGTTCTGCGACCTTCGGAACTTCACGACGTTCTCCGAGACGGCCGAGCCGGAAGAGGTGCTCGGCTTCCTGAGGCTGTACCACGCAACGATCGGCGCGCTCGTCGTCGCCCACGACGGGACGCTCGAGCACTTCGCCGGGGACGGGATCATGGTCTTCTTCAACGATCCCGAGCTCCAGGTCGACCACGCCGAGCGGGCGGTTCGGCTGGCGCGCGACATCCGGGAGCGGTTCAAGGATGTTGCCGCGGACTGGCGTCGGCGCGGCCACGTGCTGGAGGTCGGCATCGGGATCGCGACGGGCTACGCGACGATGGGCCGGATCGGGTTCGAGGGCCGCTACGACTACGGCGGCGTGGGCAACGCGATCATCCTGGCGTCGCGACTGAGCGGCGAGGCCGCGCCCGGCGAGATCCTCATCTCGCAGAGGACCCACGCGGCGGTCGACGGCGCGCTCGGGGCGGAATCGGCGGGCGAGCGGCAGCTGAAGGGATTCAGCCGGCCGATCGCCGTCTATTCGGTCGGACCTGGCGCCGGTGTCGGCCCGGACATGACCGCGAACGGTCCGAGCGAGGTCGCGTCGTGAGCGCGGTCGCCTCGTGAGCGCGGTCGCGGCCTGAGCGAGGTGGCTTCGTGACCGAAACCCCGATCGATCGCGGCGTGTTCGAGGCGCTCGTCGAGATGACCGGCGGCGAGATGGAGTTCGTCGACGAGCTCGTCGACACGTATCTCGACGATGGCCGCCAGCAGATCGACGCACTGCGTGAGGCGCTCGCGACCGGGGACGCGGCCGCGCTCGTCCGACCCGCCCACTCGCTGAAGTCGAACAGCCTGAACGTCGGGGCATTGGGGCTGGGCGGCCTCTGCCGCGAGCTCGAGGAGAGCGCGCGAAGCGGGGCCGTCCCCGATGCCGCCGATCGCGTCGACGCGATCGAGCAGGGCTTCTCCGGGGTACGAACGGCGCTGCTGGCCGAACGAGCAGATCGGTCGGAACCCGCCCCAGGCGGCTGATCAGCCGAGGCGAGAAGCGAGCTCGTCGTGCCCGGCGGCTCGCGCAATGTCTGCCGCGGAGTGGCCCTCCTCGTTGCGAAGGGACGGATCGGCGCCTGCCCCGAGCAACGCCTCCAGCGACCGGATGTCCCCGTTCTGGGCGGCGGCGTGGATCGGCGTCCAGCCGTGACGCTGCAGCGCGTTCGGATCGGCACCGGCCGCGAGAAGCAGCTCGACGATTCCGGCATGCGCCCCCGACGCCGCGGAATGCAGCGGCATCACCCAGAAATCGTTGTCCGAGCGCGCGCTCGGGTTCGAACCGGCCTCGAGGAGCAGCTGCGCCACATCGGCCGCGCCCGCACCGCCGAAGAAGCCCGGATAGTGAAGGGCCGTGAACCCGTCGGGGCTGATGGCCGACGCGAGGGTCGGATCCGCGGCCAGCAGCTCGCGGACACGGTCGGCGCGGCCGAGGGTGGCGGCCTCGAAGACGTCGAGCTCGGGCAGCGCGCCGGCGAGCCGCTCCGCCATCGCGCGGCGGCCGCGGTACATCGCATGCATGACCGCGCTGGCCCCGTCATCGTCACGGCTCGACGCAAGCTCCGAGTGGCTGGCCAGCAGCTGATCGAGCGCGGCGCCATCGTCGCGGTCGATGGCATCGAAGAAGTCCGCCGCCGCCGTCATCGCGCTCCTCGAGTCGATCCTGTCGTCCAGAACGATAGCCAATCGCGGCATGGAGGCGCCTGTACCATGGCTCGAACCACGACGGACCGGGACGGGAGGCGCTGAGGGTGCGGCTGCAGGACAAGGTCACGATCATCACCGGCGCCGGCGGCGGGATGGGGCGGACGGCGGCCCGGATGTTCGCCGCCGAGGGCGCTCGGATCGTCTGCGTCGACGTCACCGACGAGATGGCCGAGTCGGTCGCCTCGGACGTCCGTGACGCCGGCGGTCAGGCCACGGCGGTCGCTGCCGACGTCTCGCGCGAGGACGACGCGCGGCGCATGGTGGACCACGCGGTCGCGACGTACGGCCGCGTCGACGTGCTCTACAACAACGCCGGGATCATGCCCGCGGCCGACCATTCCGTCATCGATACGGACGCCGAGACCTGGGACAAGGTCATGGCCGTCAACGTTCGCGGCGTGTTCCTCGGCTGCAAGTACGCGATCCCGAAGATGGTCGAGGCCGGCTCCGGCTCGGTCATCAACATCGCGTCGTTCGTCGCGATCCTCGGCTGCTCCGTGCCGCAGGATGCCTACACGGCCTCGAAGGGCGCCGTCCTCGCGCTCACCCGGAGCCTTGCGGTGCAGTTCGCGCCGCAGGGCGTCCGCTCGAACGCGATCAGCCCCGGCCCGATCGAGACGCCGCTCCTCATGGACTGGCTCGTCAAGGACGAGGAGGCAAAGAAGATTCGCCTCGCCCGCAACCCGACCGGCCGATTCGGCAAGCCAGAGGAGATCGTCTCCGCCGCCCTCTACCTCGCCTCCGACGAGAGCCGTTGGACGAACGGCGCGAACTTCGTCATCGACGGTGGCATCACCGTCAACTACTTCTGAGCGGGGATCGGTCGATGACGGCGGCGAGCACGGGTCGTCTGGCGGTCGGGGTCGACGTCGGTGGGAGCGGGATCAAGGTCGCGGTGGTGGACGTCGAGCGAGGCACCCTCGCCGGCCCGCGGCTGCGTGTCGCGACACCCCAGCCATCGAGCCCGGGCGTCGTCCTGCCGACGATGATCCGGACGGTCCGCCGCGCCGTGGCCGAGGCGAAGGTCGCGGGCGGAGCCGTTCCCGAGAAGCCGGGTGGCTCGCCGAGGAGTCGCACGAGAACGTCTCGG
>DATAQF010000101.1:0-4040 GCA_036264795.1 Candidatus Limnocylindrales bacterium
CGGCGGGACGGTCTGGTGCGCCCCTTTCACCCGCCGGTACGCGGTCACGACCACGATGAGGTACGTCGTCCCGAGCAGGTACGACGCCGTGACGTCGGTCGGCCAATGATGACCCTGGTAGATCCGGCTCGGTCCCACGAGCACGATCATGCCGACCAGCCCGCCCGCGGCCGCCCATCGGATCACCGGGTCCTTGATCAGCGTGACCGCAAGGTAGGCCAGGAACCCGTACGTGCCGACGAACGTGATCACATGGCCGCTCGGGAAGCTGGACCCGCCGAGGGGAGCCACGACCACGCGGAGGTCCGTTCCGGCGACGGGGCGTGGGCGGTTCATCATCGCCTTCAGGACCGTGGACAGCGCGCCGGTTCCCCAGGCAGCGGCCTCGAAGGCGGCCTCGGTCGGGAAGCGGACGATCCACAGCCCGGCGATTGCCGCCGGCGGGATGATTCGGCTCTGTGGCGGGAACCCGGGCCACGAGACCGCGGCCATCAGCCTGTCCAGCCACGGCCGGCGCCGCCGCTGGAGGCGGAGCATCAGCGCAAGGTCGATCGCCTCGCTCCGGTGCGCGCGGACGATCGCGAAGATCGCACCGAACCCGACGAGACCGGCCAGCGCGACGAGCATGGCCGGACGGCCGCGGGCGATCGCGACGGGCGGAGCGACCGTCCCCTCAGAGGCAGCTCGAGTGGCGCCGGCAACGGCGCGCCCGGCCGTCTCGACGGCGGTTCCGGCAACACCGCTTGCGGCATCGGCCGCCGCTGACGCGACGGACGCGGTCGGGCGGGGGCCGGGATCGATCGGGTTGGGCACGGAGCGGAGTGTCGATGGGCGCGGGCGGCCCGGGCGACGCCCGATCGCGCGCTCGAAGTGGCAGCGCCGTTGCAACTGCCGCACGATCTGCCGCGGTGTACCCTCTCCCCTTCTCTGCTTCCGAAGGTCATCGAATCGAGTGAGGGCCACATGCCGCGCAACGTCCGAGGGGCGCTCATCCAGGCCACCTGGACCGGCGACAAGGAATCGATGATCCAGAAGCACGAGCAGTACGCCCATGACGCCGCGAAGCAGGGCGCGCAGGTCATGCTGTTCCAGGAGCTCTTCTACGGGCCCTACTTCTGCCAGGTCCAGGACGTCCAGTACTACAGCTACACCGAGCTGATCCCGGATGGCCCCACGACGAGGCGGATGCAGGACCTCGCGAAGCAGACCGGGATGGTCCTCATCGTGCCGATGTACGAGGAGGACGAGAAGGCCTCGGGCATCTACTACAACACCGCCGCAGTCATCGATGCCGACGGGAAATACCTCGGCAAATATCGCAAGACCCACATCCCGCACGTCAAGGGCTTCTGGGAGAAGTTCTATTTCCGGCCCGGAAACCTCGGCTACCCGGTGTTCGAGACGGCCGTCGGAAAGGTCGGCGTCTACATCTGCTACGACCGCCACTTTCCGGAGGGCGCCCGCGCCCTCGGGCTGAACGGCGCCGAGATGGTCTTCATTCCGAGCGCCACGTCACGCGGCCTGAGCGAGTATCTCTGGCGGATCGAGCAGGTCTCGCACGCGGTCGCGAACGGCTATTTCGTCGGGACGATCAACCGCGTCGGTATCGAGAAGGATCTCGGCGACGATGACTTCTACGGACAGAGCTATTTCGTCGACCCGCGGGGGCAGTTCATCGGCGACCTCGGGTCGGCTCATGACGAGGAGCTGATCGTCCGGGACATGGATCTCGACAAGATCACCGAGGTCCGCCAGACATGGCAGTTCTTCCGCGACCGGCGACCGGACGCCTACGACGACCTGGTCAGGCCCTAGGCGCGACAAGCCGCCCGAGACCACCCCGATGGACTTCGGCTTCACGCTCAAGCCCGAGAGCTCGATCGAGCGAACCGTCGCGCTGACCCGGCAGGCCGAGGCGGCCGGCTTCACCTACGGCTGGCTCTTCGACTCGCACGTCCTGTGGCGGGATCCGTACCCGCTCCTGACGCTGATGGCGGAGGCGACCGACGGGATGCGCCTCGGCACCTGCGTCACGAACCCGGGGACCCGCGAGCCGAGCGTCACCGCGTCCAGCCTCGCCACCCTCGATGAGCTCAGCGGCGGGCGAATGGACCTGGGGATCGGGCGGGGCGACTCCGCGCGGCGCGTCCTCGGCAAGCCGCCGACGACGATGGCCACGCTGGAGGAGGCGATCCGCGTCATCCGGGCGCTGGTCGGCGGTGAGACGATCGCCTACGAGGGCACCGATCTGCATTTCCCGTGGACCGAGGGCTGGGATCTCCCGGTCTGGGTCGCCGGCTACGGCCCGATGGCCCTCGCGATGACCGGCCGGGTGGCGGACGGCGTCATCCTCCAGCTCGCCGACCCGGATCTCGTCCGGTGGTTCGTCGGTCAGGTCCGAGAAGCTGAGGCGGCGGCCGGCCGACCGTCCGGGTCGGTGCGGATCCAGGCCGCCGCCCCCGCTCACGTCGGGGCGCTGGCGGACTCCCGCGAGCGGACTCGCTGGTTTCCGGCCCTCGTCAGCAACCACGTCGTCGACCTCGTCAACAAGTACCCGAGGGATCAGCTTCCGGAGTCGCTGACGGGCTACATCCACGATCGCGAGGGATACGACTATCTCCACCACGCTGAGGTCGGTTCGTCGAACGCGGGGTTCGTCGGTGACGAGGTGACGGATCGCTTCTGCGTCCTCGGATCGGTCGAGGACCACGTGGCCAAGCTGAAGGAGCTGGCTGCCGCGGGCGTGGACCAGTTCAACGTCTACCTGATGAACGGCGACGAGGAGTCGGTGCTCGAGGTGTACGGCCGGGAGATCATCCCCGCCACACGGGACCTGGTCGCCGGGGCGCGCTGAACGCGGCACGGGCGCGTTCCGGCGCGTGACGGCGATCGCTAGTCCCGTTGGGTGAGCGGTTCGTGATCGGATCGGGGGATTGGCCGCGCCGGGGCGGGCTGAGAGGATGGATCCCCACGATCTCGGAGGACTGACCGATGACCCGCTCGCCCCGCGAACCCGCTTCTCATGACCCGTATTGGGATCTGGATGGCGCCGGCGTGCGACGAGCGCGGGAGCAGCGCCGCTGGGTTCGTCGAGCGATGCTGCTGGTCGGGATCGTCGTCGTGATCCTCGTCGTGTCACGGCTGCCGGCGATCAACCCCCTCGTGCTGACCACGCCGGAGGGCAGGCCGCTCCTGGCCGGAGCGCTCCTCAGCCTGCTCGGCGTGAGCGTCCTGCTCGCGATCGCGCGGATGCGGTACGTCAACCGGCATTGATCCCCGGGCCGGGCGCGTTCCCTGTCGCCCGTGCGTTCGCTAGGATGACCGCCTGGAGCCGAGCGACTGGGACCGTCGGGCCGACATCGAGGCCGATCCGCCCACCGTCCGCATCGCGCGTCAATCGGCGTTCCGCAAGCCTGCCAGGAGATCCAACCGATGCGCACCCTGATCGCGAACGGCACGATCGTCACCTCCGAGGGCTCGCAACAGGCCGACGTGCTGATCGAGGATGAGACGATCGTGGCGATCGGCACGGGCCTGGCCGACGCGGGAATGAGGGCCGACGACACGATCGACGCGAGCGGCCGATACGTGATCCCGGGCGCGATCGACGTCCACACCCACATGGAGCTCCCCTTCGGCGGAACGTTCGCGAAGGACACGTTCGAGACCGGGACCCGGGCGGCGGCCTTCGGCGGGACGACGACGGTCGTCGACTTCGCCGTCCAGAGCCGCGGCTCGAGCTTGCGCGCGGGCCTCGATGCGTGGCACGCCAAGGCCGAGGGCAACGCGGTCGCCGACTACGGCTTCCACATGATCATGAGCGACGTGAACGACGACACCCTGGCCGAGATGGACCAGCTCGTCGCCGAAGGCGTTCCGGACTTCAAGCTTTTCACCGCCTATCCGGGCGTCTTCTACAGCGACGACGGGGCGATCTTCCGCGCGATGCAGCGGACCGCGACGAACGGCGGGCTGATCATGATGCACGCCGAGAACGGAATGGCGATCGACGTTGTCGCCGCCGACGAGGTCGCCGCGGG
>DATAQF010000173.1:0-8054 GCA_036264795.1 Candidatus Limnocylindrales bacterium
CGCTTCTTCAAGGAACGTCGGGTCGCGATTCACCTCGTGGACCTGACCCGAAAGCCGATCGCCCGCGGCGAGCTCCGCCGCTTCGTCGACAAGCTCGGTGCCCGCGCCCTCCTCGACGAATCCTCCAAGGGCTACCGCGACGGCGGCCTCGGCTATCTGCGCCTCGACGACGGCGAGATCGTCGAGCGACTGTTGGCGAACCAGGCTCTCCTTCGGCTGCCCCTGGTCCGGTTCGGCAGCGAGCTGTCCATCGGACGGGACGAAGCGACCTGGAAGCGATGGTTCAAGCCCGGCGGCGCCTGACCTCGCGGGCTCCGAGCGCGATGCCGATCACCACGCAGGCGCCGCCGATCCAGGCCCAGAGGGCGTCGCCGACCATGAAGCTGCTGCCCTTCAGCAGGCCCGTTCCCTGGCCGATCCACACCAGCCCAAGCGCAATGAGGATGATCGCCGCTGTCGCGAGGCTTCGATGCATTCGGTCTCCCTGGATGCGATCCTAGCCCGAATGAGCGCTTCAGACCCAACAGGCAAGGCGCAGCCGGTCGCCCGGACCAAATCGACCCCGGAGGCGGACACCGGTCAGGCCGCGGGCCCGCCCAAGGCAGGTCAGGCCGGACCGACGGGTCCGATGCGGCGGAGTGGCCGGGTCGTCATGCGCGACGATGCCGCCTCCCGGATCGGGAAGCCCGGCGCCACCGAAGACGAGAAGTTCCTCGAGCGCCGGTCCGTCGCGGCCCAGCGGCCAGACTTCGTCGACAGCGACCCATGGCGCGCCCTCCGGATCCTGTCGGAGTTCGTCGAAGGCTTCGACGCGCTGGCCGCTGTCGGGCCCGCGGTGACGATCTTCGGCTCGGCGCGGGTCAAGGCCGGGTCGCCCGATTACGAGCTGGCACGGGGCATCGCCCGCCGCCTGGCCGACGTCGGGTTCGCGATCATCACCGGCGGCGGTCCGGGCATCATGGAGGCCGCGAACCGCGGCTGCCGCGAGGGCGGCGGCCTGTCGATCGGCTGCAACATCGAGCTGCCCCACGAGCAGGGCCTGAACGAGTACGTCGACCTCGGGATCGAGTTCAAGTACTTCTTCGCTCGCAAGACGATGTTCGTGAAATACGCCGATGCGTTCGTCATCATGCCGGGCGGATTCGGAACGCTCGACGAGCTGTTCGAGAGCCTGACCCTGATCCAGACCGGCAAGATCCGCGATTTCCCGGTCGTGCTCGTCGGGACGCGCTACTGGCAGGGGATGCTCGACTGGATGCGGGACGTCCAGATCCCCGCCGGCGCGATCACGGCCGCCGACCTCGCGTTGCTGAGGCTGACCGACGACCCCGACGAGGTGTGCGAGATCATTCGGGCGTACGTCGGAAAGGCCCACCCCGACGACGTCGCCATGGGCGAGCTTCGGTAGGTCAGGCCGGGAGGGCGATCTCCACCCGTCCGGAGGCGATCCGGACCGGGTAGTAGCGAAAGCGGCGGACGCGGGTCAGCCGCCGCGCCTCGGCCTTCTTGCCGGGTGGGTCGATCTTCGGATCCTTGCCCGCGGGCGACCACGTCGGATGGTAGGCGCCGTCAGGATCGAGGCCGCCGGTGGTCGGCATCTGGACGGGCTCGCCGGAGCAGAGGTCGAAGCGGCCCTCGTGGAGCGGGCACTGAACGACGCATCCCTCCAGGATCCCGAGCGAGAGCGGCGCCGCCATGTGCGGACATCGGTCGTCGACGGCCACGATCCCCGCCGGCGTGTGAGCGACGAGGATGTCGGTGTCGCCGTCGCTCACCCGACGCATCGCGCCCTCCGGCAGCTCGCTCAGGGAGCCGCCGTCGATCCAGCGGCTCTCGTCGGTGCCGGGCACCTGGAGGGTCTCCGGGAAGGCAGCGGGGATCGGAAACGTGGGCCGGTCGGTCGTCATCGATCCGATGCTACCGCCGCGGCTCCCCAGGCGCCTTCGCCACCGAATGTGCCGTCGGACACGAACAGACCGCGGCAGGCCCGAAGGCCCGCCGCGGTCCGGAGAGGAGGAGCGAAGGAGGAAGGCTCTGAGCGCCGTCAGTCGGCGGCCGGCACCGCCGAGCCGCGCGACTCCTTGGCCGTGCCAGCCGCGGCGGCGGCCGGAGCCGTCCGCCGGAGCGCGAGCTCCTGCATCGCTGCGGCGGCCAGCGCGGCGACGATCGATGCCCCGACGCCGATCCAGAAGGTCTGGGCGACGGCGAGGCTGAACGCCTCGTGGAACCCGGTGACGATGTTGCCGATGAACGGCTCGATCGCGGCCCGTGCCGGCCCGGCATTCGCGAGGATCGCCTGTCCGAGGTCCCCGGTTCCGGTCAGGCCCTGGAAGTCGACCTGACCCGAGTTGATGGCCTGGGTGAACCCGTCGACGAGCGGCTTCGGCGTCCCGGCCGCCGAGAGCTGCGGGCCGATCCCCTCGAGCAGCGAGCTGCTGAAGATCGTCCCGACGATCGCGAGGGCGACCGTTCCGCCGATCTGGCGGAAGAAGGTGAGGTTGGACGTCGCGACGCCGAGCATGTTGAACGGCACCGCGTTCTGGACGATGAGGGTGAAGACCGCGAAGGTCGGTCCGACGCCGACGCCGGCGATGAACATCCAGAGCCAGACGACCGGCAACGGCGTCTCCGCACGGAGCTGCGTCATCAGGAGTGTCGAGACTCCCATCAGGGCGATGGCGCCGACGGTGAGCCACTTGTAGCGGCCGGTCCTGGCGACGATCAGCCCCGAGGCAATCGAGCTTGCGATCAGGCCGACCATCAGCGGCAGCGCCGCCAGACCGGACCAGGTCGGGCTGAAGCCCTGGACGATCTGGAACCAGCGCGGCAGGAAGATGATCGCCCCGAAGAACGCGAAGGCGGCGAAGAACGTCGCGACCATCGAGGCCGCGTAGGTCCGGTTCCGGAACAGCTGGAGCGGGACGATCGGCTCCTTCGCCCGCAACTCCGCCCCGATGAACAGGGCGATCCCGACGAGCGCGGCGAGGATCAAGCCGCCGACGGCCGGATCCGTCCAGTTGTAGAGGTGATGGGTGGCGGGGTCGGTCTGGCCCTTCTCGGTCAGGCCGACGAGCAGGAGGCTGATCGCCACGGTGAAGATCAAACCGCCCAGGATGTCGAAGTTCCGTGTGGCCCGGGCCGTCTTCACGGTCGGCAGCAGCCGCCAGATGAAGTACAGCGACACGAGGCCGATCGGGATGTTGACGTAGAAGATCCAGTTCCAGGCGATGTTCTCGGTCAGGAACCCGCCGACGAGCGGGCCGACGATGAACGCGATGCCGAAGACCGCTCCGAAGAGACCCTGGTATTTGCCTCGCTCGGCCGGCGTGAAGAGGTCGCCGATGACCGCCAGCGCGATCGGGAACAGCGATCCGGCGCCGATGCCCTGGAGACCGCGGAACGCGATCAGCTCGGTCATGTTCTGGGACAGGCCCGACAGGGCGGATCCGACGAGGAAGATGATGATGCCGATCATGAACATCGGCTTCCGGCCGTAGAGGTCGGACAGCTTGCCCCAGAACGGGACGCTGATCGTGCTGGTGAGCAGGTAGATCGTGACGGCCCAGACATAGATGTCGTTGCCGGCGAGCTTCGTCACGATGGTCGGGAGGGCGGGTCCGACGATGGTCTGGTCGAGGGCTCCGAGGAAGAGCCCGAGCAGGACCGCGAACAGGATCTCCATCTTGGCCCGGATGGGCAGCCCGAGAGCTGGGTCGTCCTCCAGGGTCTGTGTCAACCCCTCGTTCTGGGCGGGAAATGATTCCATGGGTCTTCTCCTGGTTGCGCCGGTGAGCGGGACGCTGGTTGCCTAGATGTTGTGGACGTGGATGCTCAGATGGTCGTCGCCGATCTCCTGCATCACGGCGCCACGAAGGTCGCCGACGGCGCCGAGAAGGCGTGTCAACTGATCGACGTCGAGATTGCCGAGGATCGACCGCACCTGGTCCTGCTTGATCGCCTCGATCTCGTCGCGCATCCGGGCGCCTTCGGGCGAGACCCGGACCAGGACGACGCGCCGGTCGTCCGGAACGCGAATACGCTCGACGAGGCCGCGCTCCTCCATCCGATCGATGAGGCCGCTGGCATTGCTCAGCGAGACGTCGACCAGCTCGGCGAGCCGGCCCATCGTCAGGTCGCCGTGATGCTCCAGCAGCCACAGGATATGGAGGTGCGTCATGCTGATACCGGACTTGACCATCCGGCCGGTTCCCGCGCACCGCATCATGCCGATCATCTCGTGCAGCTCACCGACGACTGCATCGAGCAGTGCGTCCGTGGCTGTGGGCGCTCCGGCTGCCGGGGCACCCACGGGGGGAGCGTCCGACGCGGCGGGCGTCGATGGGGTCGGAACGGGAATGGTTCTCATTACCTGAATAATATAGCGGGCCGCAATCATCGCGTCAAGAACAATGATCATGGCCATCAACAGCATTTGAGGAGTTGACGGATGCGATTCGCGCTGATGATCGAGCCTCAGCAGGGGCTCTCGTACGCGGAGCAGCTGGCGATCGTCCAACGAGCCGAGTCCGTGGGCTTCGAATCGTTCTTCCGGTCGGACCACTACCAGAGCTTTCCGGGCCCGACCGGAGCGCCGACGACGGACGCCTGGGCCGTGCTCGCCGGGCTTGCCCGCGAGACGACGACGATCTCCCTCGGGACGCTGGTGTCGCCGGTCACCTTCCGCTACGCGGGCAACCTCGCCAAGGTGGTCACGACGGTCGACGAGATGAGCGGCGGCCGCATCGAGTTCGGCCTGGGTGCCGGCTGGCACGACGAGGAGCATCGCCAGCTCGGTCTGCCCTTCCCCGAGATCGGAGAGCGGGCCGACATGCTCGAGGAGCAGTTCGCCGTCCTGCATGGGCTGTGGGGGGAGCCGGACGGCTGGTCCTTCGAGGGCCGGCACGTGAAGATCGAGGGCGCGTCGTTCCATCCAAAGCCGATCGCCCGGCCGGGTCGTCCGACGTATCCGAACGGTGCCGCGCGGCCTCGGCTGCTGGCCGGCGGCGAAGGCGCTCCGCGCGGTCTCCGGATCGCGGCGCGGTATGCCGATGAGTTCAACCTCTCCTCGTCGTCACCCGACAAGGCCCGCGAGAAGTTCGTGGCGCTCGAGGCGGCGTGCCAGGCGATCGGCCGGGATCCGTCGACCATCAGCCGGTCGGTGATGGCCGGTACGCTGATCGGGCGTGACGAGGCCGAGGTCGCGCGCCGGAAGGCGGCGCTCCTGGCGGCGTTCGGCCAGGATGCCGGCGGAGAGGACTGGATCGATGCGCGGGAGCCGCGCTGGATTCT
This sequence comes from Candidatus Limnocylindrales bacterium, assembly GCA_036264795.1. GTDB lineage: Bacteria > Chloroflexota > Limnocylindria > Limnocylindrales > CSP1-4 > CF-46. The sequence goes on from DATAQF010000173.1 coordinate 5,290, forward strand.
CGGGACGCCCGATCAGGCGCGGGCGATGGTCCAGCGCTTCGCCGACGCCGGCGCCGAGCGGATCATGCTCCAGGACTTCATCCCGCGGGACCTCGACATGATCGACCTCATGGCCGAGGCGCTGTTCTGATCCCAGTCCCCCCCCGCTGGCCGCCTGGCGCCTCAGTCGGCGGCGTCGGCCGCGCGGCGATAGACCTCGTCATCGCGGCGGATGAGGTCCGGGTTCGTCCCTCGTGCGCGGGCGATCCGCTCGGTCAGGAGCTGGAGCGGCGTCGCGCTCCCGAGCAGCGCGGCAACCGGCGCGGGCAGATCCGGCGCCTCCTCGACGAGCAGCCGGCCGGCCGGCGTCAGGTCGGCGGGGACGGCGGCGTCGAGGTCGCGGGCCAGGATGGCGGCCGCGCGGATCCCGACGACCCGGGCCGCGGCCAGCGCGTCGAGCGCCCGCCCGAGCCGATCTTCGCGGCCGTCGCGATCGGTGAGGATGACCACGAGGCCGGTCGTGGCGTCGGTGGCCGGCAGGTGCCCGTGAAGGAACGTCTCGAGATCGCGCATCGCCGACGGCAGCCAGGAGGCTTCCTCGACCTTGAGGGCGAGCTCGCGCGCGGCCGGACGATCGGCGCCGGATCCCACGGTGAGGAGCGTCGTCGCATCGGCCAGGACGGCGGCGATCCGTTCCGCGCCTGCCTCGTCCGTCGTTCCGGCGGCCAGCAGCTCGCGAACGGCCCCGCCATTCAGCGCTCCACCCGAGAGATGGGCTCCGGTCGCGGCGCCGGCGAGCAGGGGTGACAGGTAGCCGACCGTGTGACACCAGCTGTGGTCCAGCTCGATCGTCTCGAGCACGAGCCCGTCGGACGCGGCGTCGGCTGCCGGCGCCCCAGCGCTCGCCGTGATCAGCGCCGCCCGCGTGCCAGCCGCGACCGATGCCTCCATGGCGCGGATCGTGGCCGCGGTCCCGCCTTCGTGCGACACCCCGATCACGAGACCGCCGGTCGGCGGCTCGAGCGCGAGCTCGAACGCCTGGGCGGCGAGGATCGCCGTGGGTCCGCTCGGCAGGCCGCCGGCCCGGAGCGCCTCGCGAATGATCAGGGCAACCCCCTGGGCGCCGTGCTCGCTCGTCCCGCACCCGGTCACGACGATCGACGCGCCACTCGAGGCCGCCTGGCCGATGGCGCCGGCCAGGCGGCCCGCCGGCCCCTGAGCATCGGCGAAGCGATCAAGGATCCGTTCGGCCACGAAGGGCTCCGCCGCGATCATCTCGGTCATGTGGTACGGCGGACCACCGCGACGCACAGGTGGGGGCATGGCTACCCAGGGATCGGGCGCCCCATCGAGCGGCGCCCGCGGATCGAAGGTCGGCATCGCCAGCAGTATGCCCAGTGCAACGAAGCCGCAATACACGGTTTCGCGGATCGTCCGACGATGAACGCGACGAGCAACGCGATGACGAACGCGCCGAATGGAGGCAGACCATGCAGGTCGGGCTGATGATCCCGCAGGGCTGGAAAGGGGAGTACGACGGCTGGGAACCGGCCGCGGCCTGGAGCCGGACGGTCGAGCTGGCCCGGCAGGCCGAAGAGCTCGGCTTCGAATCGCTGTGGGTCTTCGATCACTTCCACACGGTTCCGGAGCCGACGGACGAAATCACCTTCGAGTCGTTCAGCACGCTCTCCGCGCTGGCGATGGCGACACGCCGCGTGCGGATCGGCCACATGGTCGTCTGCAGCGGCTTCCGCAATCCCGCCTACACGGCAAAGCTGTCCTCGACGATCGACGTGATCAGCGGCGGCCGATTCGAGCTCGGGATCGGGGCCGGCTGGAAGAAGGACGAGTGGCTCGCGTACGGTTACGGCTTCCCGCCGGTCCGCGAGCGACTCGACGCGTTCGGCGACCACCTCGAAGTGATCACCCGGATGCTTGCTCCCGGCCACGCGACGTACGAGGGGCGCTACGCCCACGTTCGCGACGCGATCAACGTCCCGAAGGGCCTTCAGCAGCCGCGGATCCCGATCATCGTCGGCGGGAACGGCCGACAGCGGACCGCCGGCTATGCGATCCGGTACGCCGACGAGCTCAACTTCGTGTTCCTCACGCCCGCCGAGATCGCGGAGCGGATCGCCGAGGTCCGGCAGCGTTGCGATGCCGAAGGTCGCGATCCGAATTCGATCCGGTTCTCCCTGTACGCGAAAGACGAGGAGATGCGCGACCCCGGCCAGGCGCGGGTCGACGCCATCGGGGCCTACAGTGAGGTCGGGCTCGCCCGCATCGTCTGCTTCCCGACCCGCTGGGGGCCGACGACCGAGACGCAGGCGGCCTTTGCGGAGGACGTCCGCGCGGCGGGGATCGAACTGGGAGCGGGGGTGTCCGTCACGGCCTGACAGACCGCGCGGCAATCCGGCGGATCGGGCCGACCCGGCGCAACGGACCGTAGCGGAACCACGCCCGGCCAAGCAGGCAGTCGATGGGCACCGGCCCGTAGCGCCGTGAGTCGATCGGCCGGCCGAGGCCGGCCGCCAGCAGGTCCGCATCGGATTCATCCGTGGCGCGTTGCCGTCAGCGAGGACTCGATGCGACCGGCAATCCAGTCCGGCGACTGGCTGCTCATCGATCCGACGATCCGACGATGGCCGCGCCGCGGCTCGGTCGTCGTGATCCGTGAGCCGGACACCGAGACGCTGGCGATCAAGCGCGTCGCGGGGGGGGCCGGTGACCGGGTCGAGCTCGATGGCGGCCACCTGGTCCTCGGCGCCGACGAGGCGTGGCTCCTG
>DATAQF010000235.1:0-3511 GCA_036264795.1 Candidatus Limnocylindrales bacterium
CGGCTCGGAGTGCGATGTAGGCCTTCTCGGCGTTGATGTCGGCGCTGTTCTGGGTGAGGATCGTCAGGATCAGCTCGGAGGTCGCGTCGAGGCGGCGCTCCCAGACAGGCCGACCGTACAGCTCGCCGAGCGCGTCGAGCGTGTCCTCGAGCAGCCGCGGTCGGGTGCGGGCGAGGCGCCGGACCCAGGCGAGCGCGGGGTCGACCGGTCGTCGTGTTCGGCGCGGCTTCTTCGCAGGCTTCGTCGTCGACGGACGCGCGGGACTCACGCTCCGGATGATGCGGCAAGCTCGCGGCCGAGGTCGAGAAGTCGCGCGATCCGCTCGCCGCAGCGCTCCACCGGGTCCGGTCCCGCCGCCATCGCCTCGTCCACGGTCTGCGGCCCCTCGGAGACGGGGACGACGACGGCGCCGATCGGTCGAAGGGCCTCGATCCCCGCCGGCGTGACGCCTCCGCCGACCGCGATGCACGAAACCCCCGCGGCCTCGGCGCGGCGCGCGACGCCGAGCGCGGTCTTGCCGAACGCCGTCTGCTCGTCGATCCGACCCTCACCGGTGATGACGACGTCGGCTCGGGCGAGCTTGCCGGCAAAGTCGGCCGCGGCCATCACGACATCGATCCCGGGGACGAGGGCCAGCGAGGCAAATCGATCCCCAACGGCCAGAAGCCCGAAGCCGGTTCCCCCGGCAGCGCCCGCTCCGGGCGTCTCCCGCTCGATCCGACCGCTCGCACGTTCGAGAGCGTCGGCATGGTGACCAAGGCGGCGGTCGAGCTCCGCGACCTGGTCGGGCGTGGCGCCCTTCTGAGGGCCGTAGGTGGCGGCGGCTCCACGCTCGCCGAGAAGCGGGTTCGTCACGTCGCAGGCAATCCGCAGGTGCGTGTCGGCCAGGCGCGGGTCGAGGTCGCTGAGGTCAATCTGCTCAACGCGCTCTCGATCGAGCGACACGACGGCCCCGAGCGCTTCGAGGATCCCGGCCCCGCCATCGTTCGTGGCACTGCCCCCGATGCCGAGGGTGATGTCGCGGACACCGTCGTCGAGGGCAGCGCGGAGGAGCGTGCCCGTTCCGCGCGTCGACGCCCCGAGGGGATCGAGCTCGTCGTGCCGAAGCCGCGACAGACCGGACGCCGCGGCGAGCTCGATGACGGCCCGCCGGCCGTCGGTGGACCGCAGCCAGGCGGCGGGGATCGGCCGGCCGATCGGATCGGTCGTCGGCGATTCGCGCCATTCCCAGCCGCCGGCCGCCTCGATGGCGACGAGCGTGCCCTCACCGCCGTCGGCGAGGGGTGCGAGCAACACCTCGTCGCGCGGCCGCGCCCGTGCCCACCCGGCGGCGAGTGCCCGCGCGACCTCGACCGAGGTCAGCGAACCCTTGAACGAGTCCGGTGCGATCAGGACGACGAGCGGGCGATCGGCAGGTTCGCTGCCGCTCCGTGCGGCAGCGGTCACAGCCCGACGGGCTCGAGCGATTCCGAGCCGAGCTCCAGCCCGCCCGGAGCAGACCCATTCGACCCGTTGGACCCGCGCCGGCGCTCGAGATATTCCGGAATGCGAATCATCGGCGGGCGCTCCTGGTCGGCGAGCTCGATGACCTCGAGCGAGAGCCGCCCGCGGCCGGAACGCGGCAGCTTCATCGTCGAACCGAGCTCTGCGAACAACCGAGCCTTGCGTCGCTCCTCGAGCCGCTTCATCACCGCCTGCAGGATGACGAACGACATCCGCGACAGGCCCTCGAGCTCCTGGTTCCGATGAATCCGCCGCTCGAGGTCGACCTGGCCGAGACCCTCGATCCCGACCCGCTCCGCAGCATCGATGAGGTGCCCGATCTCGACGGCGTAGCCGGTGAAGAACGGGATCGACTCGAGGAGGGCGCGTCGGCCGGCGTACTCGCCCGACAGCGGCTGGATCATCCCCGACAGCTCCGGGTAGAAGAGGTTGATCAAGGGCCGCGCCACGAGCTCCGTCACGCGGCCGCCGCCGCCCTCCTTCAGCACGCCGCCCTCGACGATCGGGCGCTGGTAGTAGCCCTTCACGTACTGCAGGCGCGGCTCGTGGAGAAGCGGGCCGAGGGTTCCGTAGACCATCCGCGGATGCCAGTTCCGGACGTCGGTGTCGGCCCAGACGATGATGTCGCCGCTCGTCTCGTGGACCGATTTCCAGAGCGCCTCGCCCTTGCCCCGGAAGGATCCGTATCGGCTCAGGATGTCCGGATGCTGGGCGACCCGCGCGCCCTCGGCCTCGGCGATCTCGCGGGTCCGGTCGGTCGAGGCGGAGTCGACGACGAGGATCTCGTCGAGGAGCGGCACCCGGCCCATCATCTCCCGGATCGCGCGCCGGACGATCGGGCCGATCGTCTCCTCCTCGTCGAGGGTCGGCAGGACGAGCGAGATCGTGACGCCCTGCTTCTCCTTGAGCTGGACCAGGCGTCGAAGGTCGGCGAACTCCGCGTGGTGGAAGTTCGACTCCCCGAACCAGCGCTCGACGCGGGCCGGCACGGCCCGTGCCTCCTCCGCCGCGCGATCCGCTGCGGCCAGGGTTTCCGCCCTCGACGCGAGCTGCTCGAAGGTCGCCCGGCCGATGGTCTCGCGGGTCTTGACGACGACGACGGTCGGCTTCGCCCGGGTGGCGATCGCCTCGGGCAGGGCGCCGAACAGGTAGGTGTCGCCGTCGGTGCCGGCGGGCTGCGCCGAGGCGCCCATGACGACGAGATCGGCCCGTTCGGCTTCGCGGAGGATCGCGTTCCGGACATTGGCGGCCTCGCGCACGATCCCCTCGGCCCGACCCTTCAGGTTCTGCCGGACGAACTGGGCGAGGGCGTGCTCGGCCTGGGCGCGGACGGCGAGGGTGATGCCCGGCGGGACGAAGTGGAGAACCGTGACATGCGCGTCATGGCGGCGGGCGATCGCATCGGCGTAGCGGACCGCGAGCTCGGCGTGGGGACCACCGCGGACCGGGACGATGATTCGCCGGATGTCGCGCGAGCCGCGCTGCTTGACGACGGCGACGTCGGCCGGGGAGTCGCGGACGACCTCGTCGATCGTCGGCGAGATCACCGACCCGCCGTCGCGACCGGCCGGCGCCTTGCCGCCCCAGCCGAAGATGATCAGGTCCGCCTCCTGCTCGGCGGACGCCTCGATGATCCCCTCGGCGGCATGGCGCCCGATCCGCACGATCGGGTGGATCGTCGTCCCGTCCGGCGCGAAGTCGAGGACGCGCTGGAGCAGGCGCCGCGCGTGACGCGCGCGGGTCGCGCCCTCGGACAGCGGCATGCCCTCGGGGACCTCGACGATGCCGAGCGCGGTCAGTGCCCCGGAACGTGGATCGAGGAGGTCCGCCCCGAGGCGGATGAGCTCCTCGGCGGTGGCGGGATTGGCAACGGGGATGAGGATCCGAGCGGGGAGCGGTCCGCGAGCGCTCACGTGCGCGTCTCGGCGGCCGCTTTGGCGGGCGGGCTGGCCGCGGTCCGGGCGGCAGCATCCGCGCGGGTGCCCTCGGGACCATCCGCATCGGGATC
>DATAQF010000242.1:0-5221 GCA_036264795.1 Candidatus Limnocylindrales bacterium
CGCCTCGGCGCGAAGATCGTCTGCAACCAGGAGCTCGGTCGCGACTTCGAGCTCGACGATCTCCAGAACCAGGGGTTCGACGCGGTCGCGGTCGCGATCGGCTGCTACGACACCAACAAGCTCGGCGTTCCGGGCGAGGACGCGGCCGAGGTCCTCGACGGCCTCGAGTACCTGCGGACGGCCACGCTCGGGCTTCCGTATCCGGGTCACGCCGGAAAGCGGGTCGTCGTCATCGGCGGTGGCTTCACCTCGATGGACTGCAGCCGGACCTCGATCCGGCAGGGAGCGGCCGAGGTCACGCTCGTCTACCGCCGGGACATGAAGGACATGCCGGCCAGCAACGAGGTCCACGAGGCGCTCGAGGAAGGCGTGTCCGCGATCTTCCAGGCCGGCCCGACCCGGGTGATCACCGACAAGAACGGCAAGGTCACGGGGGCCGAGTTCATCCGGATGAGGCCCGGCGAGCCCGACGCGTCCGGCCGCCGCCGGCCCGAGCCCGCACCCGGCACGGAATTCACGATCCCCTGCGATCGGGTCCTCCTCGCGATCGGCCAGGGCCCCGACCTGAGCTGGATCGGCCCGGGATCCGAGGGTGTCCAGGCAACGAAGAACAAGCGTCTCAAGGCCGATGCGGTCACCTTCGCGACCGATCGACCCGGCGTCTTCGGGACGGGCGACGTCCGGGTCGGCGCGGCGACGGTCGTCCAGGCCGTCGCCGAGGGTCGTCGCGCGGCGTACGCCGTCGACGCCTACCTCAAGGGGCTCGATCTGTCGGCGATCAAGACGCGCCAGCAGCTCGCCGAGCCCCAGCCGGAGTTCCTCTCGATCGTCCCGTTCACGAGCGAGCAGAAGGAGCCGCGATACCGCCTGAAGGCGATGCCGGCGGAGGTCCGCAACCGGAGCTACATCGAGTACGAGATCCCGTACAGCCCGGAGGAGGCGATCGCGGAATCGACCCGCTGCCTGCAGTGCACCTGCGAGGCGATCGGCTTCTGCGACCTTCGCCGCCTCGGGATCGAGTACGGGACGACCCTCCAGACGCTCGAGCCGCAATATCACCAGGGCGCCGGCTACCGGAGCGTGACGGAGAACCGCTTCACAGGCACGAACCACGACTACATCCGGGACGACTCCCACGCGTTCATCCTCCGCGAGCCGTCCCGCTGCATCGACTGCGGGCGGTGCGCGCAGGTCTGCGCCGAGGTCGTCGGGGCAGCGTGCTACGACTTCATGCGGATCGGCTTCGACACGCTCGTCACGACGCCGCTCGACATGAGCCTCAACGACACCCCCTGCGTGTCGTGCGGCCGGTGCGCGGAGACGTGCCCGACCGGCGCGCTGATGCCGAAGCCGCGCGTCCTCCAGAAATACGAGGTCGACGAGAGCCGCTGCATCCTGTGCGGGATCTGCGTCGACGCATGCCCGTACGACGCGCTCCGTGACGGCGGCGACTTCGAGCTGTCGCACACGTCGCGCGCCGACCCGATGGTGGACCTGATCGCCCTCGCCGAGGTCGACATGGAGACGGAGATGACCTACATCCGCCGCGAGCGCGACTGGGCCGCGCGAGCGACCGCGGAAGGGCGCTCGGTGACGCCGACGCGCCTCCTCCCCATGCTTCCGCCGTCGGTCGCGGCCGCGCTCTCAGCCGGGAACGGGCATGGCAACGGCCACGGGCAGGCTCCGGCACTGACGGCCGGTCACGGATCGCCCGGCCAGGGTGATCACGCCGGTCACGGACACGGCTGAGCCGGAGACCGCGGTGCAGATCGGGCCCACGATCCCGTTCACGTCGATTCCCTGGGACGACGTCCTCTTCGCCCTCCTGGCCGGGACGATGCTCCTGGCGGGTCTCGCCGTCGTCACGATGCGCGACATCATCCGCTGCGGCCTGGCGATGATGGTCTGCTTCGGGGCCCTTGCCGGGATCTACGTGATGGCCGGCGCGCCGCTGGTCGCCGCGACCCAGGTCCTCGTCTATATCGGGGCGATCAGCGTGCTCGTCCTGTTTGCGATCATGCTGACCCAGACGAAGGCCGGCCCGACCCGCCTCGTCTTCCAGACCCAGGCCGTGCCGGCCGCGATTGCCGCCGTGATCCTGACCCTGATCATCGTCCTGGCCGTCGGCTCGACCGACTGGCACCCGAGCGCCGAGCGCGGCCGCACCGACACCGTCGTGCTCGCCCGCGTCCTCTTCGCCGACTGGGTGCTCCCGTTCGAGGTGGTCGGCGTGCTCCTCCTCGCGGCCGTGATCGGCGGGGTCTTCCTGGCGAAGCGCGAGCGAGGCTCGGCCGACGAGGAATCCACCGAATGATCCGGGTCATCCTTGGGACGGCGTTGACCAGCATCTTCGTCGTCGGACTCGGGCTGATCGCGCTGGCGGCGGGCGGAGCTCGCTCGCTGAACGCCTACCTGGTGCTGTCGGGACTCCTGTTCTCGATCGGGATGTTCGGGTTCCTGGCCCGCCGAAACGCGATCAGCATGTTGATGTCGATCGAGCTGATGCTCAACGCCGTGAACCTGACGATCATCGCCTTCGGCTCGTTCATCCCGAAGCTCGCGACCACCGGCTCGGTCATCGCCATCCTCGTGATCGGCGTCGCCGCAGCCGAGGCGACGGTCGGGCTCGCCATCGTCATGGCCATCTTCCGAAACAAGAAGACGCCGCTCGTCGACGAGTACGACGCGATGAGCCAGTGAGCGGGCGGAACTGAGTGTTCGATGTCCTGATCCCGCTGATCATCGCCCTGCCGCTCGCGGGCTTCCTGTTCACCGCCGTTGCGGGGCGGCGGCTCGGCAAGCAGGCCCATCTCGTCCCCGTCTGGGCGGTGGGGATCGCCTGGGCGATCGGGATGGTCGTCGCCTTCAGCTCCCTGACCGGAGCCGCACCGTTCGGCGACCACGGCTACGGTCACGAGCTCTACACCTGGATCCCCGCCGACACCTTCCAGGTCGCGGTCGGCTTCTTCGTCGACAACCTGACGGCGTGCCTCCTGATCGTCGTGCTGACGATCGGGCTGCTCGTGCATGTCTACTCGATCGGCTACATGAGCCACGACCCGAGCTACTGGCGGTTCTTCGCGTACCTGAACCTGTTCATGGTCTCGATGCTCCTGCTCGTCCTCGCCGACAGCTTCCTCGTCGTGTTCGTGGCCTGGGAGCTGGTCGGGCTGTCGAGCTACCTCCTCATCGGATTCTGGAAGCACAAGCGGTCGGCGGCGCTTGCGGCGAAGAAGGCGTTCATCGTCAACCGCGTCGGCGACGTCGGGTTCGCGCTCGGGATCATGGCCGTCTTCGTCGACACGCTCGCGCTCGGCCACGGGACCCTGAACATCCGGGACGCCATCGCCGCGCTCACGGCACCGGGCGCGTCGCTGCCGATCCCGATCCCGATCGTGGCGCTCCTGATCTTCGCCGGCGCGATGGGCAAGAGCGCCCAGTTCCCGCTGCACGTGTGGCTGCCCGACGCGATGGAGGGCCCGACGCCGGTGTCTGCCCTGATCCACGCCGCGACGATGGTCAACGCCGGCGTCTACCTCGTCGCCCGGACGAACCCGATCTTCGCAAGCGCCCCGAGCTCGATGGTCGTCGTCGCGGCGATCGGGATCTTCACCGCGATCCTTGCCGCATCGATCGCGATGACCCAGACCGACATCAAGCGCGTCCTCGCCTATTCGACGCTGAGCCAGCTGGGATACATGTTCGCCGCGCTCGGCGTCGGCGCATTCGGGGCGGCGATCTTCCACCTGATGACGCACGGGTTCTTCAAGGGCCTGCTGTTCCTCGGCTCCGGGTCGGTGATCCACGCGGTCCACGAGGAGCAGGACATGCGCCGGATGGGCGGCCTGGCCAGGAAGATCCCGCAGACCTACAGAACGATGCTGATCGGCTCGATCGCGATCGCCGGGATTCCGCCGCTCGCCGGATTCTTCTCGAAGGACGAGATCCTCGGCGAAGCCTGGAAGCTCGGCTTTCAGTGGGTCTGGGCGATCGGCATCGTCGTCGCGATCATGACGGCGTTCTACATGTTCCGGCTGATCGGGATGACGTTCTGGGGCGAGAGCCGGGTCGATCCGGTCGTCGAGCCGCACGTCCACGAGTCACCCCCGGTCATGACGATCCCCCTCTGGATCCTCGCGGTCCCGTCCGTCCTGCTCGGGCTCGTCCTGTCCCTGCCGGGCCCGCCGCTCGGGCCGCTCCTCGGGCTGCACGGCACGGGCTTGCTCGCCGGGTGGCTCGAGCCGGTGTTCGCCCAGGGAACAAGCCTTCTGCACCATTCGGAGCCCGAGTTCCAGATCTTCGGCATCGACGGTGCCCTCCTCGGAGCGAGCATCGCCGTTGCGGTCATCGGGATGACCGCCGCGTGGCGGCTCTTCGGCGCGGAGCTCGGGAGCATCCGTTGGCGCCCGGACCCGGAGCGCGTCCGGGCTCTCACCGCCCGCGTTCCGTTCCTCTACCGCGCATCGCTCAACAAGTGGTGGTTCGACGACCTGAACCACCTCCTGTTCATCGTGATCGGAGGCCGGATCGCGGCGCTCCTGTGGTGGTTCGACCGGCGCGTCGTCGACGACACGGTCAACGACATCGCGAGCACGACCGTCGGCGCAGGCACGCGGCTCCGTCGCGTCCAGACGGGCCGAGTCCAGAACTACGCCCTCGGGATCGCGGTCGGGCTGATCGTGATGGCCGGCTCGTTCCTCGTGCTGGCGGGCCGCTGATGAACGTCGCCGACATCCCGATTCTCTCGATCGTCGCCTTCACGCCGCTCGTCGGAGCGCTGGTGATCGCAGCGGCGCCCGGCCGCTACGCCCGGATCCTGGCCCTGGCGACCAGCCTCCTGGCGTGGGCGATCTCGCTGCTCCTCCTGATCGGCTTCGACCCGAGCTCCGGGCGCGCCTTCCAGCTCGTCGAGAGCCGCGACTGGATTCCGCTGTTCGGGATCCAGTACAAGGTCGGCGTCGACGGGCTGTCGGTGATCCTCGTCGTCCTGACGACGACGCTGTCGTGGATCAGCATCCTCGCCTCGTTCGCCCCGATCAAGGACCGGATCAAGGAGTACATGATCTCGTTCCTGATCCTCGAGGTCGGGATGATCGGGGTGTTCATCGCCCTCGACACGTTCCTCTTCTACATCTTCTGGGAGATCGTCCTCGTCCCGATGTACCTGATCATCGGGATCTGGGGCGGCGCGAACCGGATCTACGCAACGATCAAGTTCGTC
>DATAQF010000274.1:0-1991 GCA_036264795.1 Candidatus Limnocylindrales bacterium
CGCCTCGGAGACGGGCAGCCAGGCGAGGCGGCTCTCCGCTCCGTGGTAGCCGGCCGCGGCGAGCCCGAACGCGGCGCGCTCGAGTGCGAGCGACCGCGCGAGCGAGGCGACGACGACGAACAGCGCCTCGACCTCCTCGGCGTCGAAGGCCGACTGCCATGCCGGGCCGGTCGCCGTCTGGACGTCGAGCGCAATGACGACCTCGCGATCGCGCGACGGCTCGAACCGCTTGACGACCGGTCGCTGGAGACGGGCGCTCGCCCGCGGATGAATCCGCCGCAGCGAATCGCCCGGAGCGTAGTCGCGAATGCCGGCGAACCGCGACGGGTCCTCGGCGAGGCCGAACCGCGCTCGTTCGGTGCCGCCGATCATGTCCCGACGCTGAATCGCCGTCGTCGGAACGGTCCGCGGGCGCACGAGAAATCGATCAAGGTCGGGGCGCTCCTCGGTGGCCGCCTCCCGGGCGAACAGGTCGCCGACGCTCAGCTCGACGGGACCGAGCTCGTACACGCCGCGGCGCTCGGCCGACACGTGGAACCGCCGGCTGACCCGCTCGAACGGGGCGAGCGTCCAGGCGTTCCGCAGGACCGAGCTGCCCGACTTGCCGATCGCGAGCGACCGCTCGCGGACGGTGATTCCCGGTGTCGCGGCGTCGTCCGCGCGAAGCCAGGCCAGCGGCAGTCGTTTCCGATTCCAGACGTCGAGAGTGACCGGGATCTCGTCGCCCCACGCGATGCGATCGCGCTCCAGGCGGCGACGGTAGGTCACGCCGGACAGACCGAACCGCGTCCAGACCTGGGCCACGATCTCCACCGCGAGGACGACGATCGAGAGGATGACCGCAACCGGGACCTCGAGGAACGTCCCCACGAGGAGCAGCAGGATGGCGGCAAAGCTCACGAGGGTCATCGGTCCGCGGCCTTCGTCCCCGCCTCAGTCGTCGGCGAGCGGCGGGACGGGCACGGTCGCGAGGATCTGGGTGAGCGCCGCGTCGGCGGACGCCCCGCGGAGGCTCCGATCGAGGTCGACGACGAGCCGGTGCCCGAGGACGGGCGCGGCCATGGCCTTGACGTCGTCGGGCATCACGAAGGCGCGCCCGGCGAGGAAGGCCGCCGCCTGGGATGCGCGGTACAGCGCGACGCTCGCCCGCGGGCTGCCGCCGAGCTGCAGGTCCGGATGGGTCCGGGTCGCCCGAACGATCGCGACGCCGTAGGCCTCGACCTCGTCGGCGCACCGGATCCGCCGAACCTCGTCGCGGAGGCCGATCAACCGCGGCCGGTCGACGACCGGCTCGATCGCGTCGAGCGGCTCGGCGGCATCCTGATGACGGCGGGCGATCCGGCGCTCGGCGCCCTCCGCCGGATAGCCGATGCGGACGCGCAGGAGGAACCGGTCGAGCTGAGCCTGCGGGAGGGCGAACGTGCCTTCGAACTCGATCGGGTTCTGCGTTGCGAGGACGATGAACGGATCGGGAAGGGAACGGGTCGTTCCCTCGATCGACACCTGGCGCTCCTGCATCGCCTCGAGCAGCGCCGACTGCGTCCTCGGCGTCGCCCGATTGATCTCGTCGACGAGGAGGACGTTCGTGAACACCGGCCCCGGGGCGAACCGGAGGCCGCCGCCCTCGTAGATGCTCGATCCGGTCACATCGACCGGGAGCAGATCCGGGGTGCCCTGGATCCGGCTCGTCTCGAGGTCCAGCGCTCGCGCGAGCGCCCGGGCGAGGAGGGTCTTGCCCGTGCCCGGGACGTCCTCGATCAGGACGTGGCCGTCGGCGAGGAGCGCCGTCAGGATCAGACGCAGCGGCTCCTCGACCCCGATGACCGCGATCCCGACCGCGGCCCGGAGGTCGTCCCACAGGCGGCCGGCGCCGACGCCGCTGGACGCGCGGGCCGGGTCGCCCACCGCGTCAGCTCTCGCCGACGAGCCGGCGCAGCACGGCGGGAAGGATCCCACCCTGGCGGTAGTAGTCGACGTCGATCGGGCCGTCG
>DATAQF010000076.1:0-12348 GCA_036264795.1 Candidatus Limnocylindrales bacterium
CCGACGAGCTGCCGCTGCTCCACCCCGCGACCTCGAATGGTAGCGATCGATGCCGATCCGGTCAACCGGACGTGCCCACGAGAGCCTCTGCCCCGCCCTGATCCGCTCGGACGATCATCCTCGGACGAATGAGCGCGGCCGGGGCTCCGGGGCGAACGGTCCTGGCTCAGATGGCCGTTCGGCCGCGCTCCTTCGTGTCCGGATGGTCCTCCGGGGCGATCAGCGGCGAAGGTCGTCGCCCGTGGTGGCGCTCCGTGCCGAGGGTTGGGCCGTACGGAAGTCCCGGCTCGTCTGGTGCATCTGGATGGGTTGCCGGGACGCACCGGCCGGCGCACCGTCCCAGACATGATCGGACGCCACCGCACCCATCAGGACCATCATCTCGCGACGGTCGTCGACGCGTTCCACGAGAGGCTCACCAGCTCGGCGGCGATGCCTCGGCGAGATCGGTCGTCCTCGGCCAGCCCATCGCTCCTGCGGGATCGACTCTCGATGCCGGCCTCTGCCGGACTGCGGGCGCGAATGCTGCAGTCCGCGGTTCGCAGCGCCTGACGACGATCGGGGAACGGGCGGTGGTCAGGCCGCCAGTGCCTCGATCTCGAAACCGGGGGGCCGCCGGAACAGCCGCCCACCGACCGCGAACGCCGCGACGGTGAAGAGGGACATGACCGCCGCGAACACGTAGAAGGGCAGGCGGATGTCGGTCTCCGCGAGCGTCCCCGCGAGGAGCGACGCGATCACGAATCCCAGGGTCCCGGCGGCGCCGAACACGCCTTGGGCGGTCGATGAGCGACCCGCGGGGCTGCCCCCGGCGACGATCGAGAACAGCACCGGGTTGAACATCGCGAAACCGGTTGCCTCGACGAGGATCAGCGGCAACGCGAGAAGCGGGTCGCGGATCACGGTGTAGACGAGCGCCGCCACGACGGGCAGGACGGTCCCGGCGAGCAGGTACGGCACGATGCCGCCGCGATCGGCTCGCCGCCCGAATGTCGGCGACAGGAGGAGCACGGGCAGCCCGAACATCGCGAACGTCAAGCCGATGAGATCGAGCCCGGCACCCAGTCGCGACAGGTAGACGGACCAGATGACCTCGTACGTCCCCGCCGCGAAGTTTCCGCCGATCGTGAACAGGATCGCCGCGATCAGCAGCCGGTTCGCGAGGGAGCGCGGCGTCCGGCCGAACGCGCCGGGGTGTCGCTCGGCCCGGCCTGCACCATCGACTTCCGCATCGTCGGGCGGCCCCGATGCGCGCGCGGCGAGATGGCCCGGGTCGTGCGGGAACTCCGTCAGGTCGAGAGCGACCGATCGAGGCCGCCCAGCCGGCCCAGTCACCGCGCGCGGGATCTCGCGAACACGGAGTGCGATCGCCGCCGCCGCGACGAAGGAGCTGATCGCTCCGAACACGAAGATGAACGCGACCCCGCCGAATGCCGCCGAGCCGAATCCACCGATCGCCGGCCCGAGCAGGAGCCCGCCCATCTGGGCCGCGCCGTACATCCCGAACGCCTCGCCCCGGCGGTCCGCCGGGGTCGCGTCGCTGATGTAGCCGCGGGCCGCCGGGTCGTAGACAGCCGTCGACAGCCCGGCGAGGGCCCGGAGGAGGATGAATGGCACGGCCCCGACGAAGACGAGCGGCAGGAAGAGGAAGATTCCCGCGCCGACGTTGCCGGCGATCATCAGCGGGACCCGCGGAACGCGGTCGGCCAGCCAGCCGAAGATCGGCTCGCCGACGAGACGGGCCGCCGGCCACGCGGCGACGACGACGCCGAGCGTCCGCAGGTCGACCCCGTGCTCGGTGAAATAGAGGGGCATCACGGGCAGGAGCGCCCCGAACCCGAGCCAGACGATGAGCTCGGCGGCGAGGAGCGGCAGGATCGGGGACCAGCGCCGCGTCCAGTCGGCGATCCGCGCCATCAGCTGGCCGAGCACGGTGGGCATCGCGACCGATCCTAGGCGGGACGGTCGCGCCGCGGTCGCCGCGTATCATCGCGCGGTGCCAGGGTCCATGCCCCGGGGGGTCGACCGACGCCACGGCCGTCGGTGCGGCAGATCGCGAGGGTGAGCGGCCGAATCGGGCTCCACGGTGGAGGCGAGTTCCTCGCGGGGGATGAGCCCTTCCTGGATGCCCTGATCGTTGCTGCGCGCCAGGCGGCTGCGACACATGCGGGCAACCCCGACGACCGCGGCAACCGAGAGCTACCGCCCGTCCGGATCGTGATCGTCCCCACGGCTGCGGCTCGCGGTCGACCCGACCGAGCGGCGGCGATGGGCATCGCCGCGTTCGCCGATCGGGCGGACGCCGCGAACCGGCAGCTCCGGATCGACGCGGCATCGATCGTCGACGACGCGTCCGCGGCCGATCCCGCGAACGTCGGCCTGCTCGAGGCAGCCGATCTCATCTACCTGCCGGGCGGCGACCCGGACCTCATCCCGAAGATCCTGCCGCGGACGAAGGCGCTGGCGGCGATCGAGACGGCCCGCCGGCGGGGTGCGGTCGTCGCCGGGGCAAGCGCCGGTGGGATGGCTCTCGCCGAATGGTCGTGGACGCCGGACGGCGGCATCCGCGGGTTGGGCTTCGTCGCCGGTTTCGCGCTCCTCCCCCACTACAACGATGGACGGCGGACCGCCTGGCAGACCGTGCTGGACCGCGTGGCACCGGAAGGCATCGGTCATCTCGGGCTCGAGGAGCGCACCGGCGCGCTCTCGGATGGCCGGACGTCCGGCGGCCGGAGCTGGCGCATCGCAGGACCTGGCGCGGCGTACTGGTTTGCGCGCGGCGCCCGGCGTCCGATCGTCGCCCGCGACGGGGAGGCGATCGACATCCCGGACTGACCCGGGGCGGGGGCCGAAACGGCCGCGGCCTGCCGGTACGGGAGCGCGCGTCAGCCGGTCCGCTGCAGCCCGGCCGCGATCCCGTTCACCGTCAACTGAACGAGACGCAGCAGGCGCTCGCGGGCCGGATCGGTCGCCTCGCAGGCGCGGAGGCGGGCGAGGAGCGTGACCTGCATCTCCGACAGCGAGTCGATGTATGGATCGCGAAGGCCCAGCCGCCGTCGGAGCTCCGGCTGGTCGTCGAGGAGGCGGTCCCGGCCCGTCAGCCGGCCGAGCCACGCCGCCGTTCGGGCGTACTCGGCTTCGATCGCCGCCCATCGACTCGCGCCAGCGTCGCCGGCGAGGGCCGCGTACTGGCGGCCGACGCCGAGGTCGGCACGCGCCAGGGCCAGCTCCGCGTTGTCGAGAACGCTGGCAAGGAACGGCCAGCGCGGGTAGAGACGGACGAGGGCCGCAATACCGGCCTCGCCACGCGATGCAGCGTAGGCGTCGATGGCGCTGCCGAGCCCGAACCAGCCGGGCAGCTCGATCCGGGCCTGCGACCACGCGAAGACCCACGGAATCGCGCGCAGGTCGGCGATCGAGCGCGTCGCCTGTTGGACGGGCGTTGCAGGCGCCCCGCCCTGGCGGCCGCGAGACGCGGGCCGCGAGCCGAGGCGCAGCGTCGCGATCTCGTCGATCGGCGTCACGAGCCGGAAGAAGTCGACGAACCCGGGCGCATCGACCAGCTCCCGATACGCTGCCCGCGACGTCGCCGCGAGCTCGGTGAGGATCGGCGTGCCGACCGCTTCGGCGGACGAAAGGGTCGCGGCATGGGCCGCTGACGAGGCGACGAGCGTCGCGGCGGCCAGCCCTTCGAGATGGCGGAGGGCGATGCCGCGATCCGCGTAATTCGCGGCGATGACCTCGCCCTGCTCGGTCAGCTTCAGGCGGCCTTCGAGCGCGCCCGCCGCCAGGCCGAGGATGCCGCGGTTCGCCGGTCCCCCACCCCGACCGATCGCGCCGCCGCGGCCGTGGAACAGCGTCAACTCGACGCCATGGGTCCGGGCCGTCGCGCTCAGCGTCGCCTGTGCCCGGTGGAGGAGCCAGTTCGCCGCGAGATAACCCGACTCCTTGTTCGAGTCGGAATAGCCGAGCATCACCTCCTGGCGGTTGTCGCGCCGCCGCAGATGCTCGCGATAGTCGGGGTCCGACAGAATGGCGCCGAGGACCTCGCCCGCGGCCTCGAGGGTGGTCGCGTCCTCGAAGAGCGGCACGATGTCGAGAACCGGCGACGGCTCGCCCGCCTGCTTCGCGAGGCCGAGGACGCGGGCGACGTCGCCGGCCTCGGCCGTGAACGAGATCACGTAGCGCCCGGCCGCAGACGGCCCGAAACGAGCCTGAAGCGAGGCGATCGTCCGGAGCGTGTCGACGACTTCGCGGGCGGACACCCCCGGGGCGGCTTCGTGCTCGGCGGTTCCGGCCGCGAGCTCCGCTTCGGCGGCACGATGGACGGCGCTGTGCTGGCGCACCTCGAGAGCGGCCAGGTGAAAGCCGAAGCTCGCGAGCTGCCAACGGAGGTCGGCGACCTCGCCCCAGGCCACTCGCGCGAGCCCGTCGGCCACGAGCGCCTCCTGGACCTCGGCGAGCTCGACGTCCAGCTCATCCGCGTCGCCGTAACGACCCGTCAACGGGGCAGGCTGACCGGTGAGATGCGCCCGAGTCCGGCGGAGGCGCTCGGCGATGAACCCGAAGCGCTGCCGGTACGGCTCGTCCGGGAAGCGGCGGCGGAGCTGACGATCGAGGTCGGGCAACAGCTCCGCATCCCGAGCCAGGCGCGTCACGAGCGCCCGTGGCACGGTATCGGGCGGCGTCGCCGCGGCGATCGTCTGCGACAGTCGGGCGGCCACGGCTTCGTATCCGCGGAGCACGTGGTCGGCGTGGATGCGGAGCGTCCGATCGGTCACCTCGGACGTCACCGAAGGGTTGCCGTCGCGGTCGCCTCCGATCCACGATTCCCAGCGGAGGAACGGCGGCGCCAATGGTGGCCGCGTCCCGCTCGAGCCGGCGTCGGTTGCCTCGCCGCCGACGAAACGCGTGGTGCGTGAGCGGGCTCGTGTCGAGCTCCCACGCTGGGGATCGAGCGCCGCATCGGCCTCACGGTAGAGCCGCGGGACGACCGTGAAGATCGTCTCGTCGAAGAAGGCCAGGGCCGTCCGGATCTCGTCGAGAGGCGAGACCGCAGTCGCTCTCAGGTCTGCGGTTCGCCAGAGCAGGGTGATCTCCTCCCGGAGGCGCCGTCGCGCGTCGCGATCCTCCGCAGCCGGAATGTCCCGATCCGCAAGCCGGCGGAGCAACCGATCGACCCGGCGGAGGGCGATCAGCACGGTTCGCCGTCGGGCCTCCGTCGGATGCGCGGTGAGGACCGGCGTGATCCGGAGCCGGGAAACGGCCGCCACGACCTCCGGCTCGGTGGCCCCGCCGCCGCGAAGCCACTCGACCGCCGCGGCGAGCGACGAGTCGGGCGCGGCCGGCTGCCGACCACGCTCGCGCTCGGCGCGACGAGCCGAGCGGACGAGCTCGCGCTCCTCGGCCAGGTTCACGAGCCGGAAGTAGAGGCTGAAGGCCCGGATGACGATCTCTGCCCGCTCCGGATCGAGCGCGGCGAGCTCGGCGACGAGGCCGGCTCGGAGCGATGAGTCGTCGCTGCGCCGGAGCTGGATCGTCGTCCGACGGACGCGCTCGACGAGGTCGAGCAGCTCTCGGCCGGCCTGCTCGGCGATGACCTGGCCGAGGAGCGAGCCGAGCAGCCGGACCTCGAGCGCGAGCGGATCGCGGGCTCGCCCCGTCCCGGTCCCGGCCGGCTCGGCGCGGATCGCGTCGTTCGCCCCGAGCGATCGGCTGCTCACCGGCGGGCGTCACACGCGCGGCCGCTCACGGCGTCGTCGCCGCCGCGTGACCGAACGCGGGCACCGTTCCACAGCCCGCCGAGCACGTCACCGCAACCTTCCGACGCTGCATCGGACCGTACGCTTGTATCGTGATGGCCATGGCGGCTCAGGAGCTCGACGCGCGGAGCGGACCGGACCAGCTGGAACAGCTCCGGTTCCTTCACGAGGTCGCCCGCCTGGCCACGACCGCTCGGACGTGGGATGAGCTGCTCGAAACGGTCGTCGACGGGACTCGGGATGCGCTCCACGCCGACGTCACCTCCCTGTACCTGCTCGATCGAGATGGAGCCTACCTGACGCTCGCGGCGACGAACGGCCTCGACCGGTTCCAGATCGGGCGGGCGCGGGTCCCGTTCGGCGAGGGCGTCACGGGCCGGGTCGCCGCCACCTGCGAGCCACTCGTCATCCCCGACGTCCGATCCGACCCCCGCTTCCTCTGGGTCCGCGGCATCGACCAGCGCCGTTTCATCGCCTCGATGCTGAGCGTGCCGTTGTCCTGGAACGACCAGGTCGTCGGGGTCCTCAATGTTCAGACCGAGCAGCAACGCCACTTCACCGACGCCGACGTCGCCCAGCTCCGCGCGATCGCCGACCTGCTCGCGGGGATCGTCGAGAAGGGCCGCCAGCAGTCCGAGGCCGAGACGCGGATCGAGCAGCTCCGCCAGATCGACGAGGCTCGCTCGGAGCTGGTCGCCCTCGTCACCCACGAGCTCCGGACGCCGTTGGCGGTCGTCCGTGCGTACACCGAGCTCCTCGGCGACGATCCACCCCTGGAGGGCCGCGAGTCGCGCGATCCGACCCGGCGCGCCCAGCGCCAGGCGTGGCACGACGCCGCGATGGAGCAGGTCGAACGGCTCGATCGGCTGGTCGACTCCATCCTGGCGTCCGTCCGGATCGTGCCGGCGGAGGCGGCGACGGTGACGCCCATCGACGTCGAGTCGACGATCGGCGAGGTCGTGGCGTCCATCCGCCCGATCGTCCGCCAGCACCATCTCGAGGTCCGCCAGGGTCTCGGGCTGCATGCCCTCGCCGACGGACCGCGGCTCCGGCAGATCCTCGAGCACCTCATCGAGAACGCGGTCAAATACGCTCCGCCCGACACGACGATCGCGATCGACCACGCCCTCGTCGAGGGCTTCGTCCGGATCGGCGTCAGCGACCAGGGGCCCGGCGTCCCCGCCGAGTGGCGCGAGCGGATCTTCGAGCCGTATGCCCGGCGCGAGACCCACACCGCGCGCGGCTCGGGCATCGGGCTCTACGCCGCCAAGCGCCTCGGCGAATCGATGGGGGCCCGGCTCTGGGTCGAGCCCGCCGATCCGACCGGGGCCCGCTTCGTCGTCGCCCTGCCCGCCGCCGCCGCCGTCTAACGTGAGGTCCTGATGCTCGCCACCCGTCCCCTTCGAATCCTCGTCGTCGACGACGATCCCGCCATGGTCGGCGCGATCACCGCGCTCGTCGGCACCGAGGGCCACCAGGTGATCACGGCCTACGACGGGCTGACGGCCGTGAAGCGCTTTCGCGAGGAATCGCCCGACCTCGTCCTTCTCGACCTCGCGATGCCGGGCCCCGACGGGTTCACGGTCGCCGGTCAGATCCGAGCCGCCGGCCAGGCCCCGATCCTCGTCGTCTCCGGCGAGAGCGCCGAGGAGGCGAAGGTCCGCGCACTGGGCATCGGAGCCGACGACTACCTCGTGAAGCCGTTCGGCAAGGCCGAGCTGCTCGCCCGGATCGCCGCCGTCATGCGGCGGGTCGACCGCGCGTCGGGTGGTGCGGCGACCGGACCGGTGAGCGCCGGAGACCTCGTCCTCGAGCCGGCCCGTCACGAGGCGCGCGTGGGCGACACGGCACTGACGCTCACGCCAACCGAGTTCCGGCTCCTCGAGGCACTGGTTCGGGCGGCCGGCGACATCGTTCCCCACCACCTCCTGGCGCGGGCCGGCTGGCCGGCCGAGACGGATCCCGACCTTCTCTGGCTGAAACCGCACCTCGCCCGATTGCGGGCAAAGGTCGAAGGACCGGGCGGCCCACAGATCCTGGCGGTGCGCGGCGTCGGCTACCGCATCGAGACGGGCGGCTAGCGGCTGTCGAAGGCCGCCGCAGGTAAGCGCGCTCCGCGGCGCCCCGTCAGGCGAAGGCCAGCGTGTTAGCGCGGTAGCCCGTGACATCGTGGGCTGCGTCGACGCATTCGACCTTGCAGCCACGGGCGTCACGTCCGCCGAGCGGGTTGAAGTGGAACCAGGCGATGTCGTTCTCGGCCATGCCGGCGCGCAGACGGCAGCCGCACGTCGCGCACGTGACCGGGGCGCCGTGCCCGTCGCGAACGGCCTGGGGTCGGCGCAGCTCGGGTTCGGTCGGGTGGATCATCGTGGGCCTCGGGTTGGGTCTGGGGGACGCGAAGACAACGCTGCCCGCGCCGTCCGGACCATCCTGTTCCGACGGAGGCCCGAAGGCGGTACCGGGCGCGTTGCCCCTCGGTTGCAGTCCGGTTGCGTCGGCGGCTAGCGGACCGCGGCGATCGGCATCCTCACGTCGCCGACGGCGGGAGCCGCGACCTCCCCGTCAGCTGTCTCGAGAGCCCCGGCCGGCTCGTGGGCCTGAGACCTCGTCCCGTTCGGCTCGACCAGCCAGAAGTCGCCGTCCAGTCCCGCGTCCTGATCGAGCAGCCGGGCCGCCAATGTCGATCCCGCGGCACGATGGGCGTCGAGCAGCATCCGAAGCTCGCCCGATAGCGCGGCGTCGCCGGCGTCCCCCGTCGCGGCGACCGTCGAGAGTCGCGTCCCCGACACGCTCCGGGCGTCGAGCGCCGGCAGATGGCGCCCCTCCGGGTCATAGAGGTACGCGCGGCCACCCGTCATCCCGGCGCCGAAGTTCGCGCCGACCGGCCCGAGGACGACGACGACACCGCCCGTCATGTACTCGCAGCCGTGCGGCCCGATGCCTTCGACGACGGCGGTCGCGCCCGAATTCCGAACGGCGAACCGCATCCCGGCCCGACCGACGACGTGGAGTCGCCCATCCGTCGCGCCGTAGAGACACGTGTTGCCGGCGATCGCCTGCCGATTCGGCTGGGCCGCGAGGTCCGTTTCGGGAGCGACGACGACGGTCCCGCCCGACAGGCCTTTCGCGACGTAGTCGTTGGCCTGCCCGACGAGGCGGAGCTGGACGTCCTGGCGGGCGAAGGCGCCGAACGACTGCCCGGCGGCGCCACGGAGCCCAAGGCGGATCGGTCCGACAAGCTCACGGCGCTCGATCGCGCCGGTGATCCCGGCACCGAACGACCGATCCGCGGTCGAGAGCGCCAGGCCGTCGGCGGAGAACCGCGACTGGCCGCGAAGCGCGGCGGCGAGCCGCCGCTCGAGCGGGCTCGCCTCTCCATGCTGGATCGTGCGGCCCGCGGAGGCCGGATCAGCGCGGCGCTCCGGGCTCGCCGCCCAGTGCCCGGCGCCGACCACGGCCGTCAGATCGAGCGTCGCCGCCCGGCGATCCGGAACGAGGAAGCGGCGCGACTCACCGACGAGCTCCCCGACACCACGTGCCCCGACGGCAGCCATCTCGATTCGCAGGCTCTCGGCCATTGCCAGCGCGAACCGCTCGACCTGCTCCGGGGTGCCCGCGAACTTCGCCCTGAGGTCGTCGCGCTGCGTCGCGATCCCCGTCGGACACGTGTCGAGGTGGCACTGGCGGGCCATGTCGCAGCCGATCGCTGCGAGCATCGCCGTGCCGAAGGCGAACTCCTCGGCGCCGAGCAGGGCCGCGATGAGGAGGTCGCGGCCGGTTCGCAGCCCGCCGTCGGTCCGCAGCGCGACGCGGTCGCGGAGGCCGTTCCGGAGCAGGGTCTGGTGGACCTCGGCGAGGCCGAGCTCCCAAGGCGCCCCGACGTGCTTGATCGAGCTCAGGGGAGAGGCGCCGGTGCCGCCGCTGTGACCGGCCAGATGGACGTACGTGGCGCCGGCCTTGGCGACACCGGCCGCGATCGTTCCGACGCCGCGGGATGCGACGAGCTTGACCCCGATCCGAGCAGCCGGGTTGATCGCGCGGAGGTCGGCGATCAGCTGGGCAAGGTCCTCGATCGAGTAGATGTCGTGATGCGGAGGCGGGCTGATGTAGCTCATTCCGGGCTGCCCGCGGCGAAGGGTCGCAATCCACGCCGTGGCCTTCTTCGCGGGCAGCTGGCCGCCCTCACCGGGCTTGCTGCCCTGGGCGATCTTGATCTCGAGCTGTTCGCCGCGGGCCAGATAGGTCGACGTGACACCGAATCGGGCCGAAGCGACCTGCTTGATCCGAGCGTCGTGCCGCTCCCCGTCGGGGCCCGAGTCGTACCACGAGGGATCCTCGCCGCCCTCGCCGGTGTTCGCCGCGCCGCCCGCGCGCTGGATCCCGATCGTCAGGGCCTGATGGGCTTCCGGCGAGAGTGCGCCGACGCTCATCGCGCTGACGACGAATCGGCGCGCGATCGAGCGGGCCGATTCGACGTCCTCGATGGGGACCGGGCTGACGTTCCGAGGACGCCGGACGCGGAAGGCGTCGCGAACGACCGTCGGCCCGATATCAGCCCGGCTGGCCGCCTCGGCTCCGGCGGCTTCCGATCCGGTCGCCGCCGTGACGGCCGCGAAGCCGGAGATCGCCTGGATCTCCCCGACCGTCTTCGGCGCGTACCGGTGGATCTCGCCGTCCGCCCGGAAGCGGGCGAAGCCGGGATCCTGGAGCTTGTTCGACGGCGTCGCATCGGCGATCGATCGGGCGGCGGCGCGGCGCCGAAGCTGGCGCTCCGCGATGTCGGCGAGCCCGACCCGTCCCCTCCAGGCAGGCGCCGAGGGGAAGCAGCGCGATCGAAGATCGTCGTCGAGCTCCATCGTCTCGAACAGGGAGCCGCCGATGTACGAGGCGGCCGTGCTGATTCCCATCCGGGCCAGCGTCTTGCGCAGCCCCGCATCGAGCGCGGCGAGCAGGTTGCCGACGGTCGCAGCCGCATCGAGATCCTCCGCGCCGCGCGAGCCGGCAAGCTCGGCCGCGAGCTCGACGCCGAGCCACGGGACGAGGATCGTGGCACCGGCCGCGAGGACCATCGCCGCACCGTGGACATCGAGGATGTCGGCCGCCTCCACGACGAGGTCGGTTCTGCCACGCAGCCCGGCCTCGGTGAGCGCGGTGTGGACGGCGCCGGCGGCAAGGACCGAGGGGACCGGCAGGCGATCGAATCCGAACGCCCGGTCGCTGAGGACGAGGAGCTCCGTCCGACCCCGGGCGGCCTCGACCGCCGCCTGTGCCAGCACGTCCAGGGCACGCGCCAGGCCGGCAGCCCCTTCCGATGCGGGCCACGTCGCCTCGAGCCGCCGCACCGGTCCGGGATAGGCGCGCAGCAGCGCCGTCAGGTCGGCGAGGTACGGTCGTTCGAGCCGGAGCGTCCGTGAGGCGCGTGGCGGCCCGCCGAGCAGCGGCGGACGCCGGCCGAGCTCGACCCGCAGATCCATGACGGCGCGCTCCCGTTCCGGGTCGATCGGCGGGTTCGTGACCTGGGCGAAGGCCTGCCGGAGGTGGTCGGCAACCGGTCGGTCGATCCGCCCGAGGCCGGGCGTCGGGGTGTCGTCGCCCATGCTCCAGAGCGGCTCGTGGCCCTCGAGCGCCATCGTCTTGATGTCGAGCCGGGCGTTCTCGGCGTGGAGCCCGGCAAGGAATCGGAGGCCGGAGGGCGTCCTCGGTCCCCCGACGGCGACCGAGGACTCGTCGTCGCCCGGCGCGGGGTCGAGATGGACCGGGCGCGGCGCATCGTGGATCGGCAGACGGCGAAGGAGATAAGCCTTCGCGTCGCCGTCCTCGAGCACGAGCCCGCGAGCGGGATCGACGAGGAACATCTCGCCGGGCCCGAGCCGGCCGCGCCGAACCGTGTCCCGGGGCGCGAGCGGGATCGCTCCGGCCTCGGAGGCGACGGCGACGAGACCGTCGCGCGTCACGGCAAAGGCCGTCGGCCGCAGGCCATTCCGATCGGAGATCGCCCCGACGCGTCGGCCGTCCCCGAAGACGATGGCGGCGGGACCGTCCCACGGCGCCATCAGACCCGCGGTCCGGCGGCGGAGCGTCGCGACGTGGGGATGCGGGGCCCGGCGCAACGCCTGTGCCTCGGGCATCGCGGTGAGGAGCGCCGTCCCGAGGTCCCAGCCCGTGGCAACGAGCAACTCGAGGGCCTCGTCGAGCGACTGCGAATCGGAGCCGTCCGCCGACAGGAGCGGCCCGGCCCCGACGAGATCCGCCGCGAGGCTCCCACTGCTTTCGGCTCCGCGGCCGCGGACCTGGGCGCGGTTGCCCCGAACGGTGTTGATCTCGCCGTTGTGAGAGATCGATCGGAACGGTTGGGCGAGGCGCCACGTCGGCTGGGTGTTCGTCGCGTAGCGCTGGTGGAAGATCGCGTAGCGGACGCGGATCTGCGAGGAGCGCAGATCGGGGTACAGGTCGGCGAGCCGGGCGCCCGCAACGAGCCCCTTGTAGACGATCGTCCGGCACGACGCGGAAGGAACCGCGAGAACATCACCGAGCCCAGCCGCCCGGGCGGCCGTCTCGATGCGACGGCGAGCGATGACGAGCCGGC
>DATAQF010000009.1:0-14205 GCA_036264795.1 Candidatus Limnocylindrales bacterium
CGCTGATCACCTCCGTCATGCGCGGCTGCGTGGGTCGAACGCGTCGCGGAGGCCGTCACCGATGAAGTTCACCGCGAGGACGGTGAGGATGATCGCGACGCCCGGGAACAGCGGCCACCACCAGTTGCCCACGAGGATGAATGTCAGGGCGTTGGACAGCACGTTGCCCCACGTCGGCACGGCCGGGTTGATCCCGAAGCCGAGGAAGCTGATGAACGCCTCGCCGATGATGTTGCCGGCGATGATCAGCGACGCCGACACGACGATCGGGCTGATCGCGTTCGGCAGGATGTGGCGGAAGATGATCCGCCGATCGCGGACGCCGACGGCCTTCGCCGCCTCGATGAACTCGCGCTCCCTGATGGACAGGAAGAGGCTCCGGACGAGTCGGGCGATGCCCATCCAGCTGAACAGCCCGAAGATGATGATGATCAGGACGACGTTGCCATTGCCGAAGAACTGGCTGGCGACGAGGATCACGAAGAGGAGCGGCAGGCTCAGCATCACGTCGACGATCCGCATCAGGACGTTGTCGATGAACCCGCCCAGATAGCCCGCCAGGGAGCCGACGATCGTGCCGATGATCACCCCGATCGCCATGCTGCTGAACCCGATGAGCAGCGAGGTCCGCGCCCCGTTCACGACGAGCTGGAGGACGTCCCGCTGCAGACCGCCCGTCTCGCCGAACGGATGCGCCAGCGACGGTGGGCGCCCGGCGTAGACCGCCTTGTCGGGCTTCGGGATCTGGTTGAAGACGAACGGAGACAGGATCGGCCCGATGATCGCCGCGCCGATCAGGACGATGAGGATCGCGAGGCCGACGATCGCGAGCTTGTGCTTGCGGAACTTCCGCCACGCCAGCTGCCATTGGTTGAGCGATTCGAGCTGGACCTCGTAGTCGACGCCGGCCTCCTCGGCGCGGCGCTCGACCTCCTCCGCAGGGGGCTCCGTGATCGGCGCTAGGAACGGGTCGGACACGGGATCC
This sequence comes from Candidatus Limnocylindrales bacterium, assembly GCA_036264795.1. Classification (GTDB taxonomy): domain Bacteria; phylum Chloroflexota; class Limnocylindria; order Limnocylindrales; family CSP1-4; genus CF-46. Next base: position 986 of record DATAQF010000009.1, read on the forward strand.
TCAGAATTTGATGCGTGGATCGACGAGGGCGTACGTCACGTCGGCGACGAGGTTCGCGAAGACGACGAGCACCGAGGTGATCAGGAGGAGGCCCATGAGCGTCGGGTAGTCGAACGCCCGGGTGGCGTCGATCGTCAGCTTGCCGATCCCGGGCCACGAGAAGATCGTCTCGGTCACGATCGCGCCGGTGAACAGGAACGGGATCTCCAGGCCGATGTTCGTGACGACCGGCAGGAGGGCGTTCCGCAGCGCGTGCTTGAACGTCACGGTCCGACCTGGCAGGCCCTTGGCCTTGGCCGTCCGCACGTAGTCCTGGCTGAGCGCTTCGAGCATGCTCGCCCGGATGAACCGACTGTCGCCGGCGATGTTCACCACGACGAGCGTGAACACCGGCAGAATCAGGTGTCGGCCGATGTCGATCAGGGCATCGAGCGGCTTGTGCCCGAAGTACACCCAGTACTGATCGGAGCCGAACGGCGGCGAGGTCCGCGTCGTCGTCATGCCGCCGGCCGGAAGGATGTTCAGGCCGGGTCCGCTGAAGATGAAGATCAGCATGATCCCCAGCCAGAACGTGGGCATGGCGAAGCCGATGTAGGCAAAGATCGTCGCGAGCTGGTCGAACAGGGAGTAGCGCTTCACGGCGGCGTAGACACCGATGAGGATCGCGATCGCGATCCAGATGACGAGCGCGAAGCTGGCGAGGATCAGCGTGGGCAGGGCGGCGCGGATGATCCGCGGACCGACCGGCTCGCCGCTGTCGACCGACACACCGAAGTCGCCGTGGAGCACGCCGTTCGTGCCGCCCGAGATCGCCTCCGGAAGGAAGTTCGGCCATCCCGTTGGCCCGAGCAAGGCGGCCGGCGATGGGAAGATCGTGAGGACCTTCTCCGCGACATCCGGATTGCAGGCGCCGAGCCAGCGGCAGTACTGGACGGGAATCGGCTGGTCGAGGCCCCAGGCCTTCTTGAATGCCTCCCGGTCGGCCAGCGTGACGCGGGGATTGCTGGCAAACCGCGCAGTCGGCCCGCCCGGCGCAGCGAGAAGGATCATGTACACGACGATCGTGATGCCGAACAGCACCGGGATCGCCTGGATCACCCGACGGATGACGTACTTCGTCACGGTGCTACCACCTGCTTCGGCGATGGTTCGTGTCGCGTGAGAATACCCGCTCGGCAGCGCCGCGTGGCGGATATTGAACCGCTCGGGGCACCTGACGGCGCCCCGAGCGGTGTGTGCGGCCGGCGGAGCCGGCCGCGATCAGGCCTGAGCGGTGCCTACTGGCTGATCGACCAGTCGTAGGCGTTCCAGGTCGGACCCTGGGCCGTCGGGTTGCCCGTGAAGTTCGAGACCTTCGGGTTGACCAGGTAGACCTCCTTGCGGAAGTACAGAGGGATCTCGATCGTCTTGTCGACGTAGACCTTCTGCCAGTCCGCCATGAGGGTCTTGATCTGCCCGAAGTCGACGGTGCCCTTGACCCCGTCGAGGATCCGATCGACGTCCGGGTCCTTGATGGCTCCATCGTTGCTGCCGTCCGGCTCGAGCTGGCTCGAGTGGTAGGTCGGATAGTTCGACAGCGGATCGAGCGGCACGGAGAACGCATGCTCGGCGACGTCATAGCTGCTCTTCGACAGCGCGCAGGGCGTCTGCGCCGTCGCCTCGTTGTAGGTCGCGAAGATGTCGTTCGGCGAGACCGCGTTCACGGTCGCGTCGATGCCGACGGCCTTCAGGTACGACGAGACGAGGGCCAGGGTGTCCTGGCGAACCTGGCGAGTGGTCGTGCAGAGCTCGATCTTCGCCTTGAGGCCGTTCTTGGCACGGATGCCGTCGGCACCCGCGACCCAGCCGGCCGCGTCGAGGACCGACTTGGCCTTTTCAGGATCGTAGTTGTAGCTCGGGGGCGGGCTGTAGAACCAGGCGTTCGGGGAGACGTTCGTGGTCGCGATCGCGGCCGCGCCACCCAGGAGCCGGGTGTTGATCTCGTCCTTGTTGACCGCCCAGCGGATCGCCTCGCGGATCGCCGGATCGGAGACCGGGCAGCCCTTGCCGCGGTCGGTGATCTTCGGCGAGCACTTGTCAGCGCTCCAGTTCGGGCGAAGGAACTCGTAGGTCAGCGAGTCGAGCTGCTTCACCGCACCGGCCTGGTCGGCGATCTTCGGCAGGTCGGCGTCGTTCAGGTCGTTGGCGATGTCGAACTCGCCGCCCTTGTAGCCGGCGATCATCGCGTCGGCGTCGCCGTACCACTTCATGATCAGCGTGTCGAGGTTGGCGGGCTTGCCGTCCCACGGGTTCGTGTAGTTGTCGTTCCGGACGAGCCGGATCTCGGAGCCCGAGGTGACCGACTGGTACTTGAACGGTCCGGAGACCGGCACGTTCGGCATGTCCTTGGCGCCGAGGCCCTTGTGGGCGACGGCATCCTTGACCGTGAACTTGGACATGTAGGCCTTCGGGAGCGGCACGCCGTACATCCCGAGGTAGCCCTCGTAGATCTTCGAGAAGTGGAGCACCATCGTCTGCGGATCGGTGCACTCGAAGTTCTTCACGTCCTCGTAGCCGGCTCGGCCGCCGTAGAGGCCCGTGTTGTCCTTGTCCATGATCCAGCCCTGCGTGTACTTGTAGTCATCGCAGGTCAGGGCCGAGCCATCCGACCACTTCAGGCCGGGGCGCAGCTTCCAGGTGATCGTCATCGCGTCGCCGTTGTCGCCGGGGACCTTGACGCCGCCGTTGTCGAGCGTCGGGATCTCCGCGGCCTGATCGGGCGCGTACTTGAAGTCGTCCGTGACCGTCACGAGACCGCCCTGGGTCGCGGAGGTCAGGTTCTGCTCAGTGACCTGGCCCTGATAGTAGTAGTTGAACTCGGTGGCTTCCTGCCAGTCCGCGTAGATGATCTGGCCGCCGGTCGTGCCGGGCTGGCGCTTGTCCTTGTACTTGGTGCCGAAGAGGTCGACTGCGCCGGACGTTCCGCCGCTGGCCGAGGCTCCCGGCGCGGTCGAGCCGGAGCTGGCCGGCGTCGATGGCGCGGCCTCCGAGCTCGTCGGGGTCGACGGAGACGAGCTACTCGCCCCCTGGCATGCCGCGAACACGATCATCGTGCTCGCAAACAGGCCGATGAACCGCTTTTGCATGAACTCTCTCCTCCAGTGAGCGTGGCTCCCCCACACTTCCGGTCGCCGGTCGCCGATGCGTGTCGCCTGGCAGCCCATCGTCGCCTCGTGCCGGTGGTCAGACCGGTGGCACATGGTCGATCGAATGGGGTCGCGCGAGCTAACGGTGAGCATCCGGCTCCTGCGCTGCGGGTACTATGGTGATCGGGTTTCGCGGTGTCAACTCGCCGTCGACGGCCGGGCGGCCGTCGGGGCAGGGCCCACCTCCTTCCGGGTCGGTCCGATGTCATCGGGATAGATCCTGGTGAAGTTGGATGCCGTCTGGCCCACCACGTTCGAGACCTTCGTCGACGTCTCGGTGCGGCGAACGGCAGCGATGTAGGCAGTCTCGATCCGGCGCTCCACCGGATCGACGATGGCTCCTCCGGCGATCGGCGTCGCCGAGGGGCGGAGCAGCTGGCTTCCGCGGAGCTGGAACGGCACGACGAACAGGGCCACGATCGCGACGCTCATCGCGATGCCCGTCAGCGGCGACATGACCACAGATCGACGAGCGCGGCGTCGCTCGAGACGGGCCCGCAGTCGGGGCCATGCGTCGGGCCGTGGCTCGGCGGAGCTCGCCGCGGTCCCGAGGCGACGAAGCGCGGTGATCGTCAGGACCGTCGACTCCATCGCGTCGATGCAGGCATCGCAGCGATCGAGGTGGGCGAGCGCCGCGCGCGTGCCGGGCTGGACCTCGCCGCGGTCGACGAACCCCACCAGGAGCGGTCGGTATCGCTCGCAGGATCGCGACAGCACGATCACGAGGCGTTCGCTTCGGCCTCGTCGGACGCGTGGTAGGCGCCTCCGAAGCGGCGATCGTCCTCCAGGTGGACCCGCAGGCCCCGGAGGGCGTAGTGCAACCGCGACTTCACGGTGCCGAGCTGGATGCCCAGGACTTCGGCCGTCTCCTGGAGCGACAGCCGCTGGAGGTAGTAGAGGACGACGACGGTCCGGTGCTTCTCGGGGAGCGCGGCGATGCCATCGCGGACGATGCGACGCAGCTCGGCCTGCTCGGCCTGCTCACTCGGGAGCGGCCCGTCATCGGCGCGACTGACCTCGGCGGCATCGTCGATCGGGTTCGTGGCAAGCCGCCGTCGCGAGAGCCGCGAGTAGCAGAGGTTCAGCGAGACCCGGTGGAGCCATGGCAGCGGCGAGACATCAGGTCGAAGGGCGCGGCGCCACTGGTACGCGCGAGCGAACGTGTCCTGGAGGATCTCCTCCGCCGCCTGACGATCGCCGGTCAGCCCGTAGGCCGTCCGATAGATCGATGAGCGATAGCGAGCGAAGAACTCCTCGAAGGCGTCCAGATCATCGGCCTGGACACGGCGAAGCAACTCCGCATCCACGGCCGGGCTGATCCTCGACGTGGCGCCTCCCGCAGCGTCGGTCGTCGTTGGTTGTTCTCCGTGTCGGCAGGTGGGGAGGCCCGCAGGCCGCCTGTTACCGACAAGATACGCGCCCGCCGCGGCAAAGGTTCAGAGACGGCCCGGATGTCCAGGCGCGCATGCTGCGCCTCGTTGGGTCTGAGTCCATGCTGACTCGAGATTCGCGAAGGTGGAGCGCGGTTCGGTAGCCGTTGCGACGCGGCCGAATGTGCCGGTGCGCAAGCTGGGTCACGTTGCGACTCAGGCCGGGTCGCGGACGGGAAGCCTCGTGGCTCCCGGGCCTGTCGTCCGTGGTCGCCGGGTCCGAGCTGCCGCCAGATTCCGGGGTTCAGTCCCGCCCCTGGTTCCGAGATCGCCGCGCCCGTGCTGACGCCAGATTGCGGGGTTCGGTTCCGCCCCTTGGTTCCGCGATCGCCGCGCCCGTACGGACGCCAGATCCGGGAGGTTCGCTCGCGCCCCGTGGTTCCGCGGTCGCGAGGTCGGACTGACGCCGATCCCGGACGCTCGCTCCGCCCTGTGGTTCGTGCTCGCCGGTCTGACCTGACGCAAGTTGCCGAGTTCGCTCCGGCCCCCGCCCCGTGGTTCTGTCGCCTACTACCCGGCGTAGTGCAAGTCACGCCCGCAGACGCAATCGGAGACGACGCAGGCACGATTCGGGATCCTCGACATCCAAATACCAGCGGCCATGGTGGCTGTCCCGGCTTTGGCGTTCCGGGCCGGACTCCCACTTCGGGGAGTGGTATCTGGCACGAAGGGCGGGCGTCAGTCGGCCGCCGAACCGGACCCGAACGGCGGCGCCGGACTTCCACTCCGGGGAGTGGTATCTGGCGGAGTGAGGGGCGGAGGGCGGGGCGCAGTCCTCAAAGCAGGTCCGCGCCGGGGCTGGCTACGGGAGGCGGATCGATGCCGCCATGCATCAGCGTGCTGAGGCTAGTCCGGGCACGGCATCTCGGCACCGGCCATCGGTCGCCAGCGCAGGTTCGGATGGCGCGCCGCACTCGCCTCGTCCAGCCGCCCCACGGGAGCCGTGTGCGGTGCGCTCGTCACGATCTCGGGGTCGGTTTCGGCCTCGTGGGCGATCGCGATCAGGGCGTCGGCGAAGGCATCCATCGTCTCGACGGACTCGGTCTCGGTCGGCTCGATCAGCATTCCCTCCTCGACCGTCAGCGGGAAATAGATCGTCGGCGGGTGAAACCTGTGGTCGATCAGGCGCTTCGCGATATCGAGGGTTCGGACGCCGGTCCGCTTCTTGATGCCGGCGGCGGAGGCGACGAACTCATGCTTGCACGCTCGGTCGAACGGGACCTCGTAGGCCTCGCCGACCCGCTTGCGCAGGTAGTTCGCCGCCAGGACGGCGTCGTCGCTGACCTGGGCGAGACCGGTCCCGCCGTGCGCCCGGATATAGGCATACGCCCGGACGAGGACACCGGTGTTGCCGACGAAGCTGCGCAGGCGGCCGATCGAGGTCGGCCGCTCATCGAGCCGTTCGAGCCGGAACCGACCGTCCTCCGACCGAAGGACACGCGGCGCCGGCAGGAACGGCAGAAGCCGCTCCCCCACCCCGACCGGTCCGGCGCCCGGCCCACCGCCGCCATGCGGCGTCGAGAACGTCTTGTGGACGTTGAAGTGCATGACGTCGAATCCGGCCTCACCCGGCTTGAACCGACCCAGGATCGCGTTGAGGTTGGCGCCGTCCATGTAGGCGAGGGCGCCCGCCTCGTGGACCGCGTCGAGGAGCTCGCCGATCCGCTTCTCGAACAGCCCGAGGGTCGACGGATTCGTGATCATGACCGCGGCCGTCCGAGGGCCGAGCGCCGCACGGAACTTCTCGACGTCGACGCCGCCGTCGGGGGCCGACGGAATCGTGATCGTCCGGAACCCCGCCATCGAGGCGGTCGCCGGGTTCGTGCCGTGTGAGCTGTCCGGGACGAGGACCTCGTCGCGATCGCCATCACCGCGGCTCCGGTGATAGGCGCGGATCATCAAGATCCCGGTCAGCTCGCCCTGGGCGCCGGCGGCCGGCTGGAGGGTGACCGCGGTCATGCCGCTGATCTCGGCAAGGGCCTGTTCGAGCTCCCAGAGGAGCTGGAGCGTGCCCTGGGCGATCTCGTCGGGTGCGAACGGGTGGAGGTTGGCAAAGCCCGGGAGCCGGGCGGCCCACTCGTTCAGCTTCGGGTTGAATTTCATCGTGCAGGAGCCCAGCGGATAGAAGCCCGTGTCGATGGCGTAGTTGAGCTGGGAGAGATTCACGTAGTGGCGGACGACGTCCGGCTCGTTCATCTCCGGCAGGGCGGGCGGGGCGGGTCGTCGAGCCGCGGCAGGAATGCGGTCGAGGGCATCCTTCGGCGGGTGCGGGATCTTGTCGCCGCCACGGCCCGGCCTCGACCGCTCGAACAGCGTCGGCTGGAGCCTCTCTCCCACGACCGTCATCGGGCCGCCCCGATCGTCGCGGCGAGCTCCTGCGACAGCGCCGATGCGAACAGCGCGATGTCGTCGTCGGTCGTGACCTCTGTCGCGCAGACGAGGAGCGCGTCCGCCAGGCTCGGCTCGTCGGGGAGGATGTCGCCGAGCACGAGCCCGGCGAGGACTCCGCGGTCGATGAGCCGCCGATGGACGGCTCGCGCGTCCGGAACGCGGACGGCGAACTCGTTGAGATACGGGCCCTCGTGGATCCGCGGCGCGCCGGCGGCTGCGAGCGCAGTCTCGAGCCGCGCCGCGCGGGCCGCACCCTGAGCGGCGACGTCGCGCAGCCCGTGCGGCCCGATCGTTGCGAGGTAGACGCTCGCGGCGAGGGCGAGGAGCGCCTGGTTCGTGCAGATGTTGCTGGCCGCCTTGTCGCGGCGGATGTCCTGCTCCCGGGCGCGGAGCGTCATCACGTACGCGCGCTTGCCGTTGACGTCGGTCGTCATGCCGACGAGCCGGCCCGGGATCTGGCGGACGAGCGCGTCGGTCGAGGCCAGGATGCCCAGGTACGGCCCGCCGTATTGCGGGGCGATCCCGAGCGGCTGACCTTCGCCCGCCGCGATGTCGGCACCGTACGCGCCGGGGGGCGCAAGCACGGCCAGGGAGACCGGCTCGACCACGCTCACGAAGAGCGCGCCCGCCGCGTGCGCCAGGCGCCCGATCTCATCCATCGGCTCGAGCAGGCCGAGGAAGTTCGGCTGGCCGGCGATCACGCCCGCGACCGGACGGGCCTCATCCGACAGGAGCCGCTCGAGTGCCTCCAGGTCCGTCGTGCCGGCCGCGGCGCCGTCGTCGACGAGCGGGATATCGTCGAGCTCGAGCCCGCCGCCGAAGTAGGCGGCAAGAGTCTGGCGGTAATGCGGATGGACGGCCTTCGAGACGAGGACCCGCTCGCGACGGGTGGCGCGGCACGTCATCAGGCCCGCTTCGGCGGTGGCGGCGGCGCCGTCGTAGTGGGATGCCGACACGACGTCGAGAGCCACGAGCTCGCCGATCAGCGATTCGTATTCGTAGATGCTCTGGAGCGTGCCCTGGCTGATCTCGGGCTGGTACGGCGTGTACGCGGTGTACCACTCCCCCCGGAGGAGGATCTGGTCGACGGCGGCCGGGGTCCAGTGGCGATACACGCCGGCACCGAGGAACGAGGCGAGGTCCGTCCGATTCGCGTTCGCGAGACGCTCCAGTCGGGCCGCCAGCTCGAGCTCCGGCTCGGGGCCCGGCAGGTCGAGGTGGCTCGCTCGCAAGGCCTCGGGGATGTCCGCGAAGAGCTCATCGACGCTCGCGATGCCCAGCCGATCGAGCATGTGCTCGCGATCGGCCGCCGTATGCGGTCCGTACGGCACCGCGGTCAGCCTGCCGCGATCAGGGCGTCGTAGGCCGCGGCGTCGAGCAGCTCATCGACCTCGGCCGGCTCGCTCAGCTTGAGGCGGATCATCCAGCCCTCGCCGTAGGGATCGCTGTTCACGAGCTCCGGCGAGCCGGTCAGGGCGGCGTTCGTCGTCGCGACCTCGCCGCTGACCGGCGCGAACAGGTCGCTCACGGCCTTGACGGACTCGACGACGCCGAACGTCGAGAACTGGGCGAGCGTCCGACCCATGTCGGGCAGCTCCACGAAGACGATGTCGCCGAGCTGACCGGCCGCGTACTCGGTGATGCCGACCGTCGCCTCGTCGCCCTCCCGGCGGACCCACTCGTGATCCTTCGTGTAGCGCAGATCCGTGGGGACCATCGGGGGCTGTCTCCTCCTGTCGGCGGCGAGCCGACGCTCGGCGCGTTGGGCGACTCGGGTGGATGGAGCGGTCCGAGGACCCCGGTCAGCGCGCCCGCCGGTAGAACGGCAGGGTGACGACCTCGGCGGGGACCCGCTGACCGCGGATCTCGACATCGAGCATCGTACCCGGCACAGCGTCCGGCGTGGCGACGTAGGCCATCGCGATCGCCTGACCGAGCGTCGGCGACATCGTCCCGCTCGTCACCTCACCGCTGGGACGCTCGGCCGCGAGGACGGAGTAGCCGTGTCGGGCAATGCCCCGGCCGCGCACCGCCAGCCCGACCAGCCGGCGCGCGACGCCGTCCCGAGCCGCCTTCTCGAGCGCCGCCCGACCGACGAAGTCGCCCGCCTTGTCGAACTTCACGACCCGCCCGAGGTTGGCCTCGAACGGGTTCGTCGACCGATCGAGCTCGTTGCCGTAGAGCGGCATCCCCGCCTCCAGGCGGAGCGTGTCCCGGGCGCCGAGGCCGACCGGCACCGCGCCGTGCGAGGACCCCGAGGCCATCATCGCGTCCCAGAGGCGCTCGGCGGACGCGCTGTCGACGAAGACCTCGAAGCCGTCCTCGCCCGTGTAGCCGGTCCGCGCCACGAGAGCCGGGATCCCCGCCACGGCCCCCTCGACGATCGCGTAATAGCGAAGCTGATCGAGATCGACGTCGGTGATCGGCCGCAGCAGGTCCACCGAGCGCGGACCCTGCACGGCGACGAGGGCGGTCGCGAGCGACCGGTCGTCGAGAACCGCCTTGTGTCCGTCGAGTCGCTCGGTCAGGGCGTCGCTGACGACCTGGGCGTTGGCGGCATTCGCGACGACGAGGTAGCGCTCGGATCCGAGGCGGTAGACGATGAGGTCGTCGATGATCCCGCCGTCCGGCGCCGTGATCATCGAGTACTGCGCCCGGCCCTCGGCGAGGGCCGGCGGATCGCTGACGAGGGCTCCGGCCAGCGCCGCGCCCGCGTCCGGGCCCTCGACGAACAGCTCGCCCATGTGCGACAGGTCGAACAGCCCGGCCCGCTCGCGGACGGCACGGTGCTCGTCGAGGATGCCGCTGTACTGCAGCGGCATCAGCCACCCGCCGAACTCGACCTGCTTGGCTCCGAGCGCGACGTGGCGATCATCGAGCGGCGTGTGATGGAGGCTCGTCTCGGTCGTGTCCGCCATCTCCGCCTACCCGCCCCCGAGCGGAGCGCGGGCCCCCGGGGCGGTTGAAGGTGCCGTGCCGATGCGGCCCGCCGTGGCTCGGGCGGCGGCCCCCGGGTCGACGACCTCGGCCGCTCGGGCGACCAGGGATCGCTCGGTCTCGAACGTCAGGACATCGGGGGCCTCGTCGAAGCGGACCCACCGGACCTGGTCGAACTCGTGGTCGTGCTGTGAAAGGTCGCCGCCGACCGGCTCCATGAGGAAGTAGTGGACCGTCTTGTGGATCCGCGTCCCGCGCTGGACGAACCAGTACTCGATCGAATCGAGCACGTCGGTGATGCGGACGTCGAGGCCGGTTTCCTCGCGGACCTCGCGGACGGCCGTCTGCTCGCGGCTCTCACCCGCGTTCGGGGTCCCCTTCGGCAGCGTCCAGGTCAGGAGATCGCGATCGCGACGACGCGCGCCCACGACAAGGGATGGAATCCCATCGTCGAACCGAACGACGATGCCGCCTGCCGATGTGGCGGTGCTTGCCCTCAGGCGTGCCACGGCGCCGTGGCGGCGCTGGTCCGGCGGGTCGAACCGGCGATCGCGGAGCCGGTCCATTGGATCGAGACCGCCGGGCGAGGTCGCCCGTCGACGGTCCGTCGCGGACGCGCTGCGCGGATCGCCCGCCAGTCGCCGCGGAGGTGGGCGAGGACGCTGCCGCCGGGCCGGCGGAGGACGGTCGGTCGGGTCGCTGCCGGACGGAAGGTGCCCGCACCACGGAGGCCGAGGCGGCGTTCTCGTTCGCGCGCCGACGGGGTGACGAACCGCGCTGTCGGGCGGGCCGCATACCGTGCGGCGATGCTGCGCTCCATGGGCGGCAATGGTACCGCGTCAGGTTGGCGTTGCAAGCGGTTCGGCGAGCGCCGCGCGGAGGTTCTCGGCGGCTTCCGGTGTCAGCGCGCCACGCCCCATGGCGAGCTCGATCTCGCGGGCGGCCGCGGCCCGGTACAGCGGCAGGACGGCCGGTGCATGCTCGGAAAGCGTCGCGAGGTGGCGGACGACCGTGCCGCGATCGTCGCGGGTCATCGGCCCCGTGAGCGCCGTCGCGATGCCGAGCGTCCTCGCATTGCCCAGCGTCTGCTCGATGAGCGGTCCGTAGATCGCGAGGCTGCCTGACTCGTCGAGTCCGGCGACGCGACCGAGCTCGGCGATCGCGTCGAGGAGCGCGACGAAGCCGCCGGCGGCGAGGACGGCCGCTGCGTGGTAGGCGGCCTTGGCCCCCGGCGCGAGCCGGACCGGCGTTCCACCGACGACCTCGGCCATCCGGGCGAGGAGATCGAGCAGCTGGTCGTCGCCCTCGATCGCGATCGTGGCTCCGTGGAGGGCGGCGACGGCGCGCTCCAGGTCGGCGAAGGCAACGAGCGGATGGAACGAGCCGACCTGCGTGCCGGCGGCCATCGCCGAGGCCAGGGCCTCCGCGCCGAGGAGACCGCTGGTGTGGACCATCGCCTGGCCGCTGTACATGTGGAGATTGCCGGCGACGCGGGCGATCGCGTCGTCGGGGACCGCCAGGATGATCAGCTCGACCTCCTCGACGAGCGGCGTCGCCTCGGCGAAGGCACGAACGCCCGGGACGAGGTTCCGGAACCGCTCGCGGCGGCCCCGATCCCGGCTTGCGACGGCCTGGATCGGCCAGCCGGCGCGCTCGAGCGCGACCCCGAGGGCGGTCCCGACGGCCCCCGCACCGACGATCCCGATGATCGGGGACTCGTCCGCCGAGCCGTGAGCATGCGGGTGCGCATGGTCGTGTGGGTGCGCCCGTTCGGCGGAGGTCGTGTCGTCGTCGTCCGGCAGGCCCGCCCCGGACTCCTGGGCGACACCCCGCCGTGACGCGGCCGTGGCCGGGTCGAGGTCGATCCCTGCGGCCTCGATGGCCCGGATCTTCTCCGCCCGCTCGCGGTCGAGCTCGGAGGCGGTCGCCTCATCGATCGCGGTCGAGTCGTTCGACCGCGGTCCGGCCGGCTCGCGAGAGCTCCAGGCCTTCATCGCGGGCGGGACCGTTGCGCCATGTCGGATCGAGGTCCTGACGGCCCGTCGCGGTACTCTTCCACAGAGCGAGTGTACCGACCCCCATCGACGGAGGATGCGTGGCCAATTCCGATCCCTTCGGCGCCCGCGCGAGCCTCGGCGCTGGGTTCCCGGACCATTACCGGCTGGCGGCAATCGCTGACCGGCTCGATCTCGAACGGGCGCCCGTCACGCTGAAGATCCTGCTGGAGAACGTGCTCCGCCACGCCGGCGGTGGCTCCGTCCAGCCCGCCGACGTCGAGACGCTCGCCTCCTGGCGCCCGGGAGTCGCCGCCGAGGCCGAGGTCCCCTTCATGCCCGCCCGCGTCCTCCTCCAGGACTTCACCGGCGTTCCGGCGATCGTCGATCTGGCGGTGATGCGCGACGCGATGGCCGAGCTCGGCGGGGACCCGGCCCGGGTCAATCCGCTGGTGCCGGCGGATCTCGTGATCGATCACTCGGTCCAGGTCGACATGTTCGGGACGCCGGGCTCGTTCGCATTCAACGTGGAGCGGGAATACGAGCGGAACGGCGAGCGCTACCAGCTGCTCCGCTGGGCGCAGACGGCCTTCCGCGACCTGCGGGTCGTGCCCCCCGGGACCGGCATCGTCCACCAGGTGAATCTCGAGTATCTGGCCAGCGTCGTGACCGACGCCCCGAGCGGTGACGGCTCGACGCGTATCGCGTACCCGGACACGCTCGTGGGGACCGACAGCCACACGACGATGATCAATGCGCTCGGGGTCCTGGGCTACGGGGTCGGCGGGATCGAGGCCGAGGCGGTGCTCCTCGGCCAGCCGCTCTACCAGCCGATGCCCCGGATCGTCGGCGTGCGTCTCCGGGGCGAGCTGCCGAAGGGATCGACCGCGACCGATCTCGTCCTCGTCGTCACCCAGATGCTTCGGTCGCACGGCGTCGTCGGCGCGTTCGTCGAGTTCGCCGGCGACGGGCTCACCGGCCTGGCGCTCGCGGACCGGGCGACGATCAGCAACATGAGCCCGGAGTTCGGAGCGACGTCGACGATGTTTCCGATCGACGAGGAGACGCTCGCCTACCTGCGGCTCACGGGCCGCCCGACCGAGCGCATTGCCCTCGTCGAGCGCTACGCGAAGGAGCAGGGCCTCTGGCGCGAGCCGGGCTCCGGTCCGGACTTCGACGAGACGCTCGAGCTCGACCTCGGCTCGGTCGACCCGTCGGTCGCCGGTCCGCGACGGCCCCAGGACCGGGTGCCGCTGACCTCCCTCCGCGAGAACTTCCGGACG
>DATAQF010000061.1:0-2933 GCA_036264795.1 Candidatus Limnocylindrales bacterium
GTCGAGTAGCATGAACAAGCAAGGAGCCCGACTCCCATGAGCACCCTTCCCGAGCCGGTCGAGCGGCTCCTCGATGCCGCTCTCGTCGGCGAGCTGACGGTCGTCGACGGCGGCGGCCGGCCGGTGACGTATCCGCTGATCCCGCTGTACGACGGCGAACGCATCTACCTCACGTCGTCGACGCTCTTCTCACGCAAGCTCGAGCACATCAAGGCGAACGGGAAGGTCTCGCTGTCGATCACCGATCCGATCGCGGTCGGCGGCCGAACCGATCGGGTCACGATCCAGGGCGACGCCCGGGTCATCGAGGAGGATCCGCACGGCGGATGGGAACGACTCCTTCCGATCTGGGAGAAGAAGGAGCCCTCGATCGTCATGTTCCTGAAGGCACGGGTGGCGCTGCCGCTGTTCTTCGAGCGTTCGCTGATCGAGATCACGCCGGGACGAGCCCTGTACTGGCCCGACGGCGATCCAGCCACCGCTCCGACGGTCGCCGTCGCCGGCAAGGCGGCCGCGTGATGACGACCGACGCCGTGATGAGTGCCACCACGCCGCGAACGCCCGTTCTCGACACGTCGACGGGCCTGACGAAGCTCGCGAGCTACCCGTACCAGATCCTCACCTGGGTCGATGAGTCGGGCTATCCGATGAGCGTGGCGGTCGTCGCCACCGTCGACGCAGCCGGCGGCACGGTGACCCTCTCGGCGCCGGCGGGGCTCGCGGTCCCGAGCGGCGTCGACGTCTCGCTCACCGGGTCCCACATCCGGCCGCAGCCGGGATACGGCTACGACGAACGACGCCACGTCACGGTCTGGGGCCGCGCGGCGACGGACGGCGACCGGATCACGTTCCGTGCCGCGCGGGCGTGGGGCTGGGATGAGGCCGAGGTCCCGTTCTTCGAGTACTCCGAGCGATCGCTCGGCCAGTCGAAGCGATACTTCGACGCGCTGTCCGCCGAGCGCGGCACGCCCGTCAAGCCGAAGCTCTCGTTCGGCTGGCTCGCGCTGCGAACCACTCGCCTCCCGTTTCTCTCCGCGACGATCGTGCCGGTCGTGCTCGGGATCGTGATCGCCGCGCGCCAGGGCTTCTTCGATCCGCTGACCGCGGTGCTGACGGTCATCGGCGCGTCCTTCGTGCAGCTGGGCCTGAACGTCGCCAATGACGTCTTCGACACGGCCCAGGGCGCCGACGACGCCAACGTCACGCCCACCCAGTTCAGCGGCGGCTCGCGCGTCATCCAGTACGGCCTCGTGAGCTTCCGCCAGATGGCCGGGATCGCCACGATCTTCTATGTCGCCGCGGGGATCATCGGGCTGGTCCTGCTCGCCCTTCGCGGCTCGCCCGCGCTGCTCGTCATCGGGGTCGTCGGGTTCATCGTCAGCCTCGGGTACACGGCGCCGCCGTTGAAGTTCGTCTATCGAGGTCTCGGCGAGATCGCGGTCGCCGTCGGGTTCGGGCCGCTGATGCTGCTGGGCGCCTACGTCGTCCAGACTCGTGGCGCCCTTTCCTGGGAGCCGTTCGTCGCCTCCCTCCCGATCGCGCTTCTCGTCGCGCTGATCCTCTACGTGAACGAGATTCCCGACCGCCGGGGCGACGCCCGAGCCGGCAAGCGGACGCTTCCGGTGCGGTTCTCCAAGGCCGCCGTCATCGGCGGCTACCGAGCGGCCGCGATCGCGGCCTACGTGATCATCGTCGTGGGCGTCGTCATCGGCCTGCTGCCGATCCCGACGCTCCTGGCGCTGCTGACGATCCCCCTGGCTCTCCAGGTGTCGCGTGGCCTCGACCCGAACTACGACAACCCCTACGGCCTGATGGCCGTGATGGGGGTCAACGTGAAGGTCCACCTGTACGCCGGGTTGCTGCTGCTCGTGGGGTACGCGGTGGTCCTCCTCACCGGCGCCCTCGCCCCATCGGTGAATCTGTTCATCGGTCGGTAAACCGGGCGGGGCGGCTCGGTTCCGGGCGCTGGCCCAGGGCCGGCGGCGTCGACCCTTCCGCGGTCGTTGTCTGCGCCGGGGTGAAGCCGCCGTGAATGGGCGCGCGCCATCCTGCGCCCGTGGAGACCATCCGGCTCGGACGACAGCTGCGAGCCCTGCGCCATCGGCTGCGGCTTCGCCAGGAAGACGTCGGGCTCCGAGCGGGTGTCAGTCGGTCCGATGTCGGACGGGCGGAGCGTGGTGAGGCGGATCGGCTGAAGCTGGTCACCGTCGAGCGGATCGCCACGACCCTGGGCGCTCGGTTGGATGTCCGCCTGTCCTGGAAGGGCGAAGGGCTCGATCGGCTGCTGGATGCCGGACACGCGGCGCTCGTCGAGATCGTCGTGGAAGCGCTTCACGCCGCATCATGGGAGTGCGCGGTCGAGGTGTCCTTCAACATTCGCGGCGAGCGTGGCTCGGTCGACGTCCTCGCCCTTCATCCCAGGCGGCGAGTCGTCCTCGTCGTCGAGGTCAAGTCCGTGGTGCCGGACGTGCAGGCGACGCTGATGGCGCTCGATCGGAAAGCCCGGCTGGGTCGTGCCCTCGCCGAGCTGCAAGGCTGGTCCGCCAGCGGCGTCGGACGCCTGCTCGTCGTCGGCGAGTCGAGGACCTCTCGCCGTCGAGTCGAGGCCCACGAGGCGATCTTCCGTACGGTGCTTCCGGCACGCGCCGTCGACATCCGCAGGTGGCTACTCCAGCCGACGGCCGATCCCGCGCTCGCCGGACTGTGGTTTCTGTCATCCGGCCACGGTGCGAGCACTCGTCATCGCGTTCCGGGTCGTTCGGTGGCCGCCGCTTGCATCTCACGCACGATCCCAACGTCCCGGTCGGACCCGCCCTCGTCACCTGCTTCGGAGTCCAGCGGATGACAGAAATCACGTGACGAAGGGCCGCGCCAGGGGCGGATGACAGATTCGAAGGGGAGTGGCGCGGCCGGCGACGCGAATCGAAGCGCCC
>DATAQF010000085.1:0-6720 GCA_036264795.1 Candidatus Limnocylindrales bacterium
GCATCGGTGATGTCGTCGATCGGGCGGAGAGGCCGCGGTGGATCGGCGAGCGCCGTCGCGGCCGCGAGCGAGCCGGCAAGCCCCGCGCCGTTGCCGTCGCGGGCGGGGGCGAACGTTGCCGACGTGGGCGCCGTCGAGGGCACGGCGCTCGGGATCCGACCGTCCTCGCGGCCGCCAGGGCCCCAGATCGGGGTCTGGCCGGGCGATTCCGCGGTGCCGCCGATCACGGGCCGACCCGGACCGCGACCGCCCCGGCCGGGCTCGGGCGGTGTGTCGTCGCGCCCGCTCGGCCGCTCGCCGGCCGCGGCCGGCTTCTCGCTCAGGTCGCGCCGCATCGATGCCGCCGCGGTCGACCCGAACCACCGCGCCAGCGACGTGAAGGGGCTCGTGACCTCCCGGAGCCGGAGGTTGAAGGCGATCAGCAGGCCGATGACCGCGAGCGCGAGCAGGACGACGAACGCCCCGGGGCCGGACAGGAGCGCCTTCAGCGGGGTGGCGACGATCGCTCCGACGATTCCGCCCGTGCGCGCCCGCCCGAACATGAACAGGTCCAGGATCTCGATCATTCCGAGGAGGCTGGTATAGGTGATCGTGAGCCCGAGCAAGGTCGCGCCCCAGCCGGAGTTCGGCCGCTTGCCCGGCCCCCACTCGATGTACCAGCCCGCGCCGAGGAGGAGGAACGGCAGCATCCAGCGGAGCGTCCCGAACCACGGCCCGACCGTCCGCTGCCACCACGTCGTCAGCGCACCCTGGCCCTGGATCGTGAGGGCGATCAGGGTGATCGCACCGAGGACGAGGAGGACGATCCCGAAGATCGACCGCGCGACCTCCGGTCCGACGACCGGAAACTTCACGGACAGGCCGCCGCTCTTGCGACGTGTCCGTGTCGCGGGCCGGCGGGCCGGCGTCCGGCGTCGGGTCGCCATCAGATCTCGACCACGACCGGAAAGACCATCGGCCGGCGTTTGGTCTGCTCGTACAGGAAGCGCGACACGCCGTCCTTGATCTGGCTCTTCAGCAGGCCGATCTCGCTGATGTGGTCGCCCGGGTTCTGGATCGAGGTGATGATCCGCTGGACCGCCTCCTCCATCATCGGGTCCTGCTCGTTGAGGTGGACGAAGCCGCGGGTGATGACCTCCGGTCGGCCGACGATGTTGCCGGTCTGCTTGTCGATCGTGACGACGACCATGAACATCCCGTCGTTGGCGAGCGACTTCCGGTCGCGGAGGACGATCTCGCCAACCTCGCCGACCGACAGCCCGTCGACGAAGACGTAGCCCGCGGGCACGGGCTGGCCGCGGCGGGCCGTGCCATCGGTGTCGATCTCGATCGGCTGGCCGTTCTCGATGATGAACACGTTCTCCGGCAGGACGCCGGTCTCGATCGCGAGGCGGCCGTGCTGGACCTGCATGCGGAACTCGCCGTGAATCGGGATGAAGTACTTCGGCTTCGTCAGCCCCAGCATGAGCTTCAGCTCCTCCTGGCTGGCGTGACCGGAGACGTGAGCACGCTTGATCGTGTGATAGAAGACGTTCGCACCCGCCTTGAACAGGTTGTCGATGGTCCTGCTCACGTACTCCTCGTTGCCGGGGATCGGGCTGGCGCTGACGATGACGGTGTCGCCGGGCTGGATCTCGACGAAGCGATGGTCGCGATTGGCCATCCGGGCCAGACCCGCCATCGGCTCGCCCTGGGCGCCCGTGGTGCAGATCACGAGCTGATCCGCCGGGATCTCGTTGAGCTTGTCCTTCGCGACGATCATCGACGGGTCGTAGGTCAGGTAGCCGAGATCGCTCGCGATCCGGAAGTTCTGCTCCATCGACCGCCCGATGACGGTCACCTTCCGGTTGAAGGACGCCGCGGCGTCGAGGACCTGCTGGACACGCGCGATGTTGCTCGCGAACGTGGCGACGATCACCCGCCCGTCGAGCGGCTCCATGATCTCCCGGAACGCCTCGCCGACGGTCCGCTCCGACGGCGTGTAGCCCGGGTTCTCCGCGCGCGTCGAGTCGGACAGGAGACAGACGACGCCCTCGGCGCCGAGCTTGGCGAGGATCGCGAAGTCGGACAGCTTGCCGTCGACGGGGGTGTGGTCGAACTTGAAGTCGCCGGTGTGGACGACGACGCCCGCCGGAGTCCGAAGGGCGATCCCCATCGCGTCCGGGATCGAATGACCGATCCGGAAGGCGACGACGCCGAACGGTCCGATCTGCATCTCATCGCCGGGCTCGAGCGGCAGGACGGGATTGTTGTGGAGCTTGTGCTCCTTGATCTTGTTGCCGAGCAGGCCCCTGGCAAGGGTCGAGGCGTAGACGGGCACGCCCGGGAAGTCCGGCAGGACATACGGCAGCGCGCCGACATGATCCTCGTGGGCGTGGGTGATCAGGAACGCCCGGATGTTGGCCTTGCGCTCCTTGAGGTACGAGATGTCGGGGATGACGAGGTCGATCCCGAACATCTCCTCGTCGGGGAACATCAGCCCGCAGTCGATGACGACGATGTCGTCGCCGTACTCGAACACGTACATGTTCTTGCCGATCTCGCCGACGCCGCCGAGCGGGATGATCCGGAGCGATGGATGTGGGGTTGGCATGAAGGTGAGTGTGGTCCTCTCGGTGGGGTGGGGTCAGAAGATCGTGAGATCGGGAGCCGGCGACGGGTCGGCCTCCACGGGGATGTCCGCGGCGATCGCCATGACGGCCACGGGCTCGCGGGTTGTCGCCCTCCGGGCCCGGGCGTCGAGGAGGGCTCTCGGCACGGCGCCCATGTCGTCGAAGCTTTCGCGCTCGACGGCCGTGCTCCGCAGCGCCGCGGCCGGGTGGTACATCGCGAACACGGTCGCGTCCGGGGCGCCGCTCGCCGGATCGACGGGTCCGGTCGTCCCGTGCGCCTGCGAGATCCGCGCCCCCGGCATGAACCGGGCCATCGAATGGCGCCCCAGGGTGACGACCAGGGCGGGGTCGAGGATCTCGAGCTGGCGGCGGAGATAGGGCGCGCAGGCGGCGACCTCGTCGGGCTCGGGATCGCGGTTGTCGGGCGGCCGGCACTTCACGACATTCGTGATGAAGACATCCTCGCGCCGCCATTCGATCGATCCGAGCAGCTTGACGAGGAGGTCTCCTGCCCGGCCGACGAACGGGCGCCCGAGGCGATCCTCGTTGTAGCCGGGACCCTCGCCGACGAACACGACCTCGGTATCGGGACTCCCTTCGCCGGGCACCGCATTCGTCCGACCCGCTGCGAGCTCGCAGCGGGTGCAGCCGCGAACCTCCGTCGCGATCGCGTCGAGCGCCGCACGGCGCTCGGCGTGGGTCACGCCCCGGCCCCGATCGCGGACTCCTCCGCCCGGTATGGGACCGCGCCACGATGCGCAGCCGATCGGACCCAGCCGCGCTCGACGAGGATCTCGGCGATCTGCACGGCGTTCGTGGCGGCCCCTTTGCGGAGGTTGTCGCTGACGACCCAGAACGCGAGCCCGCGGTCACCCTCGATCGAGGGATCCTGGCGGACCCGACCGACGAAGATGTCGTCCGAGCCGGCGGCATCGGTGGCCAACGGGTAGGTCGAGGTCGACGGGTCGTCCTGGACGATGACGCCGGGGACGGCCGCGAACACTTCCCGGGCGCGGTCCGCGGAGATCGGCCCACGGGTCTCCACGTGGACGGCCTCGCTGTGCGCCACGAAGACCGGCACCCGGGCCGCCGTGCACGAGACTCGGAGCTCGGGCAGATGGAGGATCTTGCGGCTCTCGGTCACGACCTTCCACTCCTCCTTCGTGTAGCCGTTCGGGAGGAAGACGTCGACCTGGGGCAGCACGTTGAACGCGATCTGGTGCGGGTAGACCGTGACATCCTTTGCCGTGCCGACGACGTGGGCGCGCACCTGCCCCTCGAGCTCGCGAATCGCCTGGCCGCCCGTCCCGGACACCGCCTGGTACGTGTCGACGACGACCCGCTCCAGCCCGACCGCGTCGCGCAGGGCCATGAGGACGGGCACGAGCTGCATCGTCGAGCAATTCGGGTTCGCGATGATGCCCGCGTGCCCCTCGAGGTCGTCCGGGTTCACCTGGCTGACGACGAGCGGCACCCCCGGGTCCATCCGCCACGCGCTCGAGTTGTCGATCACCGTCGCGCCGCGGGCCGCGGCCAGCGGCGCGAGCTGGCGAGAGGCATCGCCGCCGGCCGAGAACAGGGCAATGTCCACGCCGTCGAACGCCTCGTCGGTCGCAAGCTCGACGTCATGCGTCCGGCCCTCGATGGAGACGGTGCTCCCGGCCGACCGCTCGGAAGCGAGCAGCCGAAGCGTCCCGACGGGGAATTCCCGTTCGAGGAGGATCTGGATCATCGTCCGCCCGACGACGCCCGTGGCGCCGACGACCGCGACGGTGAGGTTCTGGCGTGTCATGTCGGGCATGGCTCCGCTGTCACGGTCGCTGGCAGGGCACCGCGGGAGTATACCAGCGGGCCTTTGGCCCTCCACGGACGCCGAGGCGTCGCCCCCGGATCCCCCAACCTCCTGCCAGATACCGCCCCCGGTGGTGAGCGTCCGTCGATTCGGCGGCGGGACGGCGCCGCGCAGCTCGATTCGCCCCATGTTTCCCGTCGGTCACCATCCGGGATGGTGCGTGACAGGATTCGCAGGTCCCCCGATGGACTCCGACCACCGGGGGTGGTGGATGGCGGAATCCCGGGGCGACGAAGGTGGAATCCTGGACGGCGATCCCGGAATCGAAGAGCCGCCGGCGGGGCCGGCGGCTCGGGCTTGCGGATGAGCGGCCGATCAGGAGGTCACCGGCTCCTTGGCGAGATGACGCTGCATCGCCGCCTTGCGGGACAGGTTGACCCGACCCTGGCGATCGATCTCCATCACGACCACCATCACCTCGTCGCCGACGGACACGACGTCCTCGACGGTCGGCACGTGGTAGTCGGCCAGCTCGCCGATCCGGACGAGGCCTTCCTTGCCCGGCAGGATCTCGACGAAGGCGCCGAAGCCCATGATCCGGGTGACCTTGCCGAGGTACAGCGCCCCGACCTCGACCTCGCGGGTCAGGCTCTCGATCCACTGGATCGCCTTGCGCGCGTTCTCGCCGGAGACGGCCGCAATCTCGACCGTGCCGTCGTCCTCGACGTTGATCTCCGTCGAGGTCTCCTCCTGGATCTTGCGGATCATCGAGCCGCCCTTGCCGATGATCTCCCGGATCTTCTCCGGATTGATCTTGATCGTGGTGATGCGCGGCGCGAAGTCACTCATCTCGCCACGGGCTTCGGGCATGACCTCGGCCATCTTGTCGAGGATCGTCAGGCGGGCCGTCAGGGCCTGCTTGAGACCGTCGCGGATGATCGCCTCGCTGATCCCCTGGACCTTGATGTCCATCTGGAGGGCAGTGACGCCTTCCCGGGTTCCGGTCACCTTGAAGTCCATGTCGCCGATCGAGTCCTCTTTGCCGAGGATGTCGGTCAGGACGACGAAGCGGCCGTCCGGCTCGCTGATGAGGCCCATCGCCGCGCCGGCAACCGGAGCCTTGATCGGGACGCCGGCGTCCATGAGCGCGAGCGTCGAGCCGCAGGTCGAGGCCATCGAAGTCGACCCATTCGAGGTCACGCACTCGCTGACGAGCCGGATCACGTACGGGAACTCATCGTGGCTCGGCAGGACGGGCAGGAGCGCTCGCTCGGCGAGGTGGCCGTGACCGATGTCGCGCCGGCTGGGCCCGCGCATCATCTTGTTCTCGCCGGTGCTGTAGGGCGGGAAGTTGTAGTGGTGGAGGTACCGCTTCTCGGTCTCGGGGCTGATCGTGTCGATCCGCTGGACATCCGACGACGAGCCGAGCGTGGCCACGGTCAGCGCCTGCGTCTCACCGCGTGTGAAGAGCCCCGATCCGTGCGCTCGCGGAACGAGCCCGACCTCGACCGAGATGGGCCGGATGTCGGTGAGTCCCCGGCCGTCGATCCGGATCCCCTCGTCGAGGACGACCCGTCGGACGGTCTTCTTCTGGATCAGGTTGAACAGGCTCTTGCTGACACGCGCGTCGCGCCGAGCGAACTCCAGCAGCTGGGCCGTGTCGCCGCCGTGCCGATTGGCGCGGACGGCCTCGGCGATCGCGTCGCGAAGCTTCGAGATGCGGCCCGGCAGGTCATTCGCGAACCAGAGCAGCAGGTTCGCGGTGGCCTCGGCGTCCGGCAGCGCCCGGTGGCCCTGCGAGAGCTCGATGCCGAAGAAGCGGGCCAGGTCGGGCAGCTTGTACGACTCGGCGCCCGGATAGCCCTCGCGCGCGATCACGAGCGTGTCGAGATAGCTCCCCGGCTTGAACCGGAAGCCGTCGCCCTTCGCCTCCTCGATGAAGCCCAGGTCGAAGCCGACGTTGTGACCGACGATGAGCGCGTCGCCGACGAAGGCCAGCAGCTGATCGGCCGCCTCCTTCGGGCTGGGCGCACCCTTGACGTCCTTGTCGGTGATGCCGTGCATCTGGTTGCCGACGATCGGACGGCCGGGGTTCACGAACGTCGACCAGCGATCGACGATCTTGGTGCCCTTGATCTTGACCGCGGCGACCTCGAGCAGGTCCGACATCTTGGGATCCGTGCCGGTCGTCTCGGTATCGATCACGACGAGCTCGCGCTTCGCGTCCGTGGCCGAGGCGAACTCGAGGACCGAACCGGTCGGCGGCTCGATGTACGGGACGCGCTTGGGCTTGCCCACCGCCTTCTGGATCTCCTC
>DATAQF010000087.1:0-1852 GCA_036264795.1 Candidatus Limnocylindrales bacterium
TCGGAACCGGTCGCGACGCCCCGAACCCGGCCTCGGCGGACCTCGCCGACATTCCGACGACGACGGTCGACATGCTGACGGCCGAGCCCGATCCGGCGACATTCCCGTCGGACTGGGAATCGCAGCTCGAGGCGTGGGGCCGGCCGAGACCCGCCGACGTGTGGGACCTCATCTTCACCTCCGGCACGACCGGGCGCCCGAAGGGTGTGATGGTCGCCCACGACAACCTCCTGGCCACGCTCGAGGCGATCGACCGCGTGCTGCCGCCGCTCGATCACCGGATCGTCTCCGTGCTGCCGCTGAGCCATCTCTTCGAGCAGGCGATCGGACTGATCTATGCCCTGAGCGTCGGCGCGGACGTCCTCTACGTTCGCAGCCGAAACCCTCGCGTCCTGTTCGAGGCGCTTCGCAGCCAGCAGGTCACGAGCATGATCCTCGTCCCCCAGGTGCTGGACCTGTTCTGGAGCGCGATCGAGCGCGAGGCGGAGCGCACCGGACGGGCACGAACCTTCGAACGTCTCCGCCGGATCGCACGCCGTCTCCCCTACCCCGCGCGACGGCTGATCTTCCGCAGCGTCCACCGCCGGCTCGGCGGCGGCCTCCGGCTCTTCGTGTCGTCGGGCGCGTTCCTGCCGCCGGCGCTCCAGCAAGCGTGGGAGGACATGGGCGTGGTCGTGATCCAGGGCTACGGCAGCTCCGAGAATGGCTTCGGGACGTGCACGACGCGCGAGGATCATGGCCTCGGGACGGTCGGCCGGGCCATGCCACCGGTCCAGCTCCGGATCGCCGACGACGGCGAGATCCTCTTCGCCGGCCCGACCCTCTTCAAGGGCTACTGGCGCGACCCTGCGGCGACGGCATCAGCGATCGACCCGGACGGCTGGTATCACACCGGCGACATCGGCCACCTCGACCCTGACGGCCGGCTCATCCTCAGCGGCCGGACGAAAGACCGGATCGTTCTGCCGAATGGCTTCAAGGTCTACCCGGAGGACGTCGAGAACGCCCTCCGCGTCGCCGGTCTCCGCGACACGGTCGTGGTCGAGACCGAGCCGGGCCGGATCGAGGCCGTGGTGCTGGCCGGCTCCGCCGGCGACCTGGACGTCGTCGCGCGGAAGGGCGCGATCGACGCGGCGGTCCGTTCGGCCAATGCCGTCCTCGGGCCGAACCAGCGGGTGGCGGGCTGGCGCGTCTGGCCCGATGACGACTTCCCGCGGACCCACACGCTCAAGGTCCGTCGCGATCCGGTCCGCGACTGGGCGACCGGCCGTGTCTCGGGCGCCGGCGAGTCCGCCGCGCGTGCGACCGACGGAGCGCGGCCAAGCGTCAGCTCGGGACCCTGAACCCGATCCCGAGCCGCCGCAGCGCGTCGGCGACCTGGCCCGCTGTCGGGTCCGACGAAGCGGCGGGGACCCAGCTGTACAGGACGAGCGTCGTGCCGACCGCCTGCAGGACATGCTGGGTCTCGCGCGGGAACTGGACCCTCGCCGGGCCGGTCGCGAGGTAGCCGGCCTCCTCGTTGCCCGCGTCGACGGCCGACGCCGGATCGGGGAACTCGTAGACGACGATGTAGCCGGCGTCCGGCTGGTCGGACAGGAGCACCTGGTAGACGGCGCGCGGTGCCGCTCGGAGGCGAGCCGATTCGGCGGGGCGGTAGGGGCGCGTGGCGTCGGACAGGGGCGCCCCGACGCCGGCCGCGGCGAGGGCCGCGGCGATCGCTCCGCGCGTCTGGGCGACGGCGGCCGTGACCGGAGCCGACGGCTCGACGCTCGCGACCGGGATCGGTGCGGCTGAGGTGGCCGCGCCGAGGCCACAACCCGCAAGAGTGGCGGCCACGACCAGGGCGATGGCC